>RZYD01000003.1 GCA_009930445.1 Bacteroidia bacterium
TGGCGGGTGGGCGTTGAAAAACCTGCCGATAATGCAGCGTATGGGGAAAACCTTCAGGCTGTGGTTCAACTTACCGGAAAGGCTCTCGCTACTTCCGGTAGCTATCGGAAATTTTATATTAAGGATGGCGTAAAATACAGCCATACCATCGATCCCCAAACCGGATATCCTGTAGTTCATTCGTTGTTAAGTGCTACAGTAATTGCCAACCAATGCGGAGTGGCTGATGCCTGGGCAACGGCTCTTATGGTGCTGGGATCTGAAAAAGGGAAAGCCGTAATTCTTCAGCATAATGAACTGGAGGCCTATTTGATTTTTATTAATGCGGAGGGCAAGAGTGAAACCTGGGCTTCGGATGGTTTCTTATCGGTTATGGAATAACTACATCAGTTATTATGGCAGGAATTACTGCCACCGCCGCAACTGCATCCGATGCGCTCTCCTGTTTCAGGATGTACACTGGAGCAACTTTTTTTAAACTCGCCTCCTTTCTTAACAAACATTTTAATGGCAAGGGCTGAAACGGCAAGTGCCAATAAGAGAATGGAGATAAGAATTACTTTTAGCATCATGTTTAATTTATAGTGTAAACAAACCGGGTACGACAATGTTTATGCCGGAAAACAATTGTTTTCCGGCATATCCTGTTTTTTTAGTCAACATTGTTGGGAATTATTTTTTTTGCCACCCTTTGTAAATCTTCGATTCCAGCCCAATATAGTTTTTCTGGAAGAAACAGAATGTTTCCGACCGATCGAGTTTTAGATTGGAAAGTACGTTTTTGCTGCTGGTTTCACGATACTTGGTAACATATTCGGTGATTTCGTTAATATGTTTCGGCTCATCGGTTTTTTCCAGGAATTCACGTACCAGCTCCTTGATCGTTTCTGTTTTAATATTGTCCCATCCGGCCAGCGCATACGTACTGGTTTTCCCTATTGCAGATACTTCGTCAAGGCTGAGTATGGACGAGCGCAGGGATTCAATATTCCTGGGAACTCTGTTGGTCCTTCTGGCTAGTTCTTCATGGATTTCGGCCAGTTGCATCGGCCGTCCGGCTTCTTCCAGAATCGAAAGGATATGTTCTGAGAGTTTAACCAGCGTATTTCTGGCAATTAAGAAATTATTTTTATCCGTGCTGATTTCAATTTCGAGCTCTTCGTTGGCAACGTGGCGCATAACTGCTTTTGCACGTTTTATCCATTTTTCGTCGGTAGTGCGGGTAAATTTATTCAGGAATGGATCAATTTCCAGCGGATAGGTCTCTTCAATCCGTTCGTTAATGAGGTCGTTTAACGCATCGAAACAACCGATGAAGTCAAATTTTTCATACAGTTCGTTTTTTACCAGATAGTAGTTCATGTACAATTTTTCCATATTCTGGAATGTGGAATAGTCATTTTCGAAGAGGACGGAGAAGACAAATCCGAAGAATTTCGGGGTCATGATGATATCTTCCTTGTCGTTGATCCGGTCGGCTGAGCGTTTGTTAATGATCAGCAAGTCGCGTTTTGAATCCAGATCGTACGAAATATGGTCGAGAATGTACGTGTGTTCCATCGTAAAAACCGAGATAATGCGTTCCATCATCGACGGAATTTTCTGGGAAATTTGACGGACTCTTTCACGGGTTATATCATAAATATCACCTATGGCCTGCAGCGTCCGTTTATTGCTGTCGGTAAAATAGTTGAAATTCTGACGGAAGATAAAAAATTCCCTTTCATTCATGTTTTTCTGCAGAATAGCAGTCAGAAACTTGCAGAACGGAAATTCTTTATTGAAAAATTCGGTACGGAAAGTTTCCGTATCCTGTGTTGGGATTTTAAAGCTGTTGTAGCAGAAAATTTTAAAATCTTCAAACTGTTTTGTGCGTGGATCCAGCTTGATTTTATCAACAGTCAAGCTATATTGACGAATGAATTTATCGGAAATCCGGGTTAATTCGTCATTTGTTTTGGCGCCGCAGTTTTGGAGGTTTTTGAAAGTTCCGTACTTGAAATAATACTCGACGATTTTGTAAAGCGTTGGTATAGAATTCGCAACGCAAACATTTCTTGTCCTTTCGGAAAGTTTTTCCATATCTTTGAGTTCGGAGATATGGAAGTTAGTGGGCATAGTACTGTTCATAGACACTTCTTTTATTCTGGTTTAAATATTTGTTTCTACCACTTATTGCTCTCCAAAAATAGGTAATTATTTTTTTAAAAAGCAAGAAAAGTACTAAAAAAAGAGATAATAATTTTTTTTTAAACCTGAATATCGGTCATGAAGATGTTGGAATCCGAAAATGATACAACACGATGGCTGTTGCAATTGATGCATTAAGGCTTTCGGGATGAGGTAATTGCGGGTAAAAAGGGGGGATGGTGAGTTTATGGGTTACCTTTGATTCAATACTTTTTCTTATTCCATGAGCTTCGCTTCCAATAATAAGAATTCCGTTCGATTTTGGGCTACAATTATAAATTTTATCTCCTTTAAGAAAAAGTCCGTAGATGGGTATAGTTAAAGGAATCCGTGCCTGAAAGTCATCAAAGGAGATATACTGGAGGTTGCAACTGGCTAGTGCCCCCATTGTAGCCTGAACTGTTTTGGGGTTGAACAGTTCTACAGTATCGGGGGTACAGAAAATGTTTTTTACCCCAAACCAGCTTGCGGTACGGAGGATGGTTCCCAGGTTTCCAGGGTCGCGGATTGTATCGAGGTAAAGCACCAGGTCGTCGAACAGTGACGGATTTTTCAATAAGTCAGGGTATCGGATCTGGCAAACGGCTATCACTTGATTCGGTGTTTTGAGGGTACTTATGGTAGCCAGTTCCGGTTCGGTAACCAAGGTAATTTTGATGGATGTGTCTGTTGGCAAATGGGGATAATGGGCTTCGGTTACCACAATTTCCTCTATGGGGTATCCAGCCCTGCATAAGTCATCCACCATTTTAATTCCTTCTGCCAGGAACAGGCCTTTTTGGGTGCGGTATTTCTGTAGATGCAGCGATTTGAAATGTTTAATTTGGTTTTTTGAAAGCATAAAAAAATCCCGGATGTTTCCGGGATTAAAGGTACGTATATTTTTGAAATGCCTATTCGGCAAATACTTCAAAGTTTACCTCCACCTGTATGTCCTTATAAAGAATGATTTTGGCGGTGTAGGTACCAATTTCTTTGATGGAATCTCCATCGACATGGATTTTCTTCCGGTCGATTTCATATTTGAACTGTTCCTTGATGGAATCGGCAAGTTGCATTGCGTTCACTGAACCAAAGATTTTTCCGGTAGTTGCCGCTTTGGCACCAATTTTTACTGTAATGTTGTTGAGGGCCTCCGCCAGGGCAGTCGCTTCTTTTCTGGTTTTATCTTCTTTAAAAGCTTTTTGTTTTATTACTTCATCGCGGCTTTTCAATGCTGACGGAGTAGCCAGGATTGCTTTTCCCTGAGGGATGAGGTAATTTCTGGCGTAACCAGGTTTAACATCAATTACATCGTTGGCATATCCCAGATTGGGTATATCTTGTTTAAGTATAATTTGCATGGTTCTACCTCCTTATTTTAATAAATCCGCAACATAAGGCATCAGGGCAAGGTGTCTTGCTCTTTTGATTGCCTGTGAAACTTTTTTCTGGTATTTTGTTGATGTGCCGGTAATACGGCGTGGGAGAATTTTTCCCTGTTCGTTAACGAATTTCAGGAGAAAATCAGCATCCTTGTAGTCAATGTATTTTATCCCTGATTTTTTGAAGCGACAATATTTTTTCTTTTTGACATCAACCGCAATCGGGGTTAAATATTTGATTTCTGAATTGTTTGCCATGATTTTTAATTTTATGTGAGATAATTATTCAGCTGCCTCCGTTTTCTCTTCGGGTGCGTTTTGTTTTTGCGATTTAGCTGCACGTTTTTTCTCGTTGTATGCAATTGCATGCTTGTCGAGTTTTACGGTTAAAAACCGCAGAATTCTTTCGTCGCGTTTAAACGTCACTTCAAAGTTTTCAAGCAGATTACCTTCTGCCCTGTATTCCAGCAGGTGGTAAAATCCGGTCGATTTCTTCTGAATCGGGTAGGCCAGTTTCTTAAGTCCCCAATTTTCTTCATGGACAATTTCTGCCCCTTTTGTTTTCAGGTAATTCCTGAATTTTTCAACCGCTTCCTTCATCTGATCTTCAGATAAAACGGGAGTCATAATGAAAACGGTTTCGTACTGATTGAGCATTGTTTTCAGATTTTAATGAATAATGATTCTTTCTGTTAAAAAATGGAGTGCAAAATTACTATAATTTTTTGATTTTCAAAACTTGCACGAAAGTTTGGTTCAAAGAAAATTTTAAAATCCTTTCTTGCTTATACGGGCAATTCTATGGCTGGTAAGTCTGACTGCCTTCTGCCGTTCTGCATGTGGCTTTTGGTTCTCGTTGTTGCAAAAATATCAATGCCGATCGGACTTATGCTTTTACCGGTGTTTTTTTCTTAACAAGGCTCAGCCAAATCAATCCGATTGCACTGGCGGTGAGCGAGGCTGAGAGGATGCCTATTTTAGCTACTTCGAGATAATGCATCCCGGGGAAGGCCAGGTTATCAACAAACAGTGACATGGTAAAGCCGATGCCCCCCAGGCAGGCCACGCCCATCAACTGCTTCCAGGTTGTATGGTCGGGAAGTTTGGCCATTTTGCTTTTTACCGCCAGCCAGCTGAAGAGGGTTATGCCAATTGGTTTTCCTATTACCAACCCGAAAAATACCCCCATGGCAACCGGACTGGTAAAATCAGCTAACAGGTTATCGGCATGCAATGCCACACCTGCGTTGGCCAGAGCAAAAACAGGTAAGATCAGAAACGTTACCCAGGGATGTAGTTTTTCTGTATTACGCTGCGCAGGCGACATTACGCGCTTACAACAGAGTTCAATCGACTGCACGGCTTCCAGTTGTCGGTGGTTAGTGAGTACATTTTTATCCGGATCCATCCAGGTTCTGAATTTATCCAGGTGATAGTGGATATCTTTCTGAAAACAGGATGAATCGATTTTCGTCCTGCTTGGAGTTGCCATGGCTACTAACACACCGGCAATGGTGGTATGAACTCCTGATTGCATGAAGAAGTACCACATCAGTAGCCCTCCCAACAGATAAGGCACCCGGCTTCTGATACCGATACGATTAAAAATAAACAATAACGCCAGAATAAGTCCGGCAATCCCCAGGGCATCAAGGTGTAAATTGGAAGTATAGAATACGGCAATTACCAGTACAGCGCCCAGGTCATCGACAATGGCCAGCGCGGTAAGAAAAATTTTTAATGGCAGGGGCGCTCGTTTCCCCATTAGGGTGAGTACCCCAATGGCGAAGGCTATATCGGTCGCCATCGGAATTCCCCAGCCGGCAATGCCATCGGTACCTTGATTAAAAAGGAAGAAAATAAACGCTGGAACCACCATTCCACCAAATGCAGCCAAAATTGGGAGGGCAGCTTGTTTGGGTGATTTGAGTTCTCCCACGAGCATCTCCCGTTTAATTTCTAATCCAACGACATAAAAGAAGATTACCATTAAAAAGTCATTCACCCAATGCGCCAGCCCCATTGATATTTTATTATTTGTAAAACCGATGCTGAATTCCTTATGCCAAAACTCCTCGTAAGCATGCCCCAGAAAGGAATTTGCAAGTACCAGTGCAAGAATCGTACAGGTTAAAAGCACAATACCACCCGATACTTCGTTATGAATAAAACTTGAAAATGGTTTTTTAATTCGTTTTAAAAGAATGGTTTCTTGTCTTGTGATGTCCATGGTGCTATTTTGTAAAAGGGTTGTTATTTGTTATTGGGTTTGTCTCGAAATGTTCAAGAATTACCTGGCATATTGTTTCTGCTGCTTTGCCATCGCCAAAAAGAGGAGGAAAATCGAGGTTTTTTATTGCTATGAAGTGACTAAAAGCCTTTAAAATTGATTCGTTGATTGAATTTGTGATGATTCCACATTGGTTCTCTACTATTTCAGTCCATTCGGTTTCAGGCCGGATAATAATTACGGGTTTCCGGAAGAAATAGGCCTCTTTTTGAACGCCTCCTGAGTCGGTAATGACTAGCCTGCAGTGTTTTTCCAGTTTCAGCATATCGAAATAGGATAAGGGCGGAGTAATTTGAATATCAGGATGTGTTATGAAAGATTTTTTGATTTGTGAAGGGAGTTTTGCAATCTGTTTTTCAGTCCTGGGATGCAGCGGAATTACCATTTTCATTTGTTGGGCAATTTCAATAAAAGCAGCTAATAAGTTTTCCAGACGTTGTGTGTTGTCGGTATTGAAATCGCGGTGCAGTGTAGCCAGTACATATTGGTTTTCTTTCAGGGCATATTGTTGAAGGATTGTTGATTTTTTTTCTGCAATTTTTGCGAAGAAAATCGAGTTATCGAGCATAATATCACCACAATGAAAGAGACCCGGATTATCGATGCTATAAGGTTTTTTCGATGGGGTGTGAAAGCCTTCTTTTACGAGATTGCTGATTCCGGTTTGTGTTGGCGAAAAGAGCAGGGTTGCGCAATGGTCGGTGCAGATCCGGTTGATTTCTTCGGGCATGGTTTTATTAAACGACCGGAGTCCGGCTTCGATATGGATTACAGGAATATGAATTTTCACTGCGGCGAGAGCAGCCGCGAGGGTAGAATTGGTGTCGCCGTAAACAATTACGGCGTCGGGGTGGATGTCGGCGAAAACTGTTTCAAATTTTTCCAGCATTCTTGCGGTTTGCGTGGCATGGGAGGCTGATCCTACATGAAGGTTATAATGGGGAGCCGGAATTTGCAGTTCTTCAAAAAATACCTCCGAAAGGTCGTGGTCATAATGTTGGCCGCTGTGGATAATAATTTCGTTTATCTTTCCGATAAATTTCCCTCTAACCGCACGTGAAAACGCGGCTGCTTTAACGATTTGCGGCCTTGCACCGACAATGGATGCCACTGTAATCATACCCATATTATTTCCCGTGCGAAAATACCTTTTTTTTACGGAAAACGCATGGCCATCGGTTTTTTTTATACGATTCCTTCGTCTGCGAAGCTGAAATAGGTATCGCGGCTAAGAATAAGATGATCAAGAACCGGAAGATCGATCAGTTCACCGGCGTTTCGAAGTTTGCGGGTAAGGCGAATGTCGGCTTCACTGGGGCGAACGTTACCGCTGGGATGGTTATGGCACAGGATAATTCCGGAAGCCATCTCCCGGAGGGCGGCATTAAATATTTTTTTAGGGTCGGCGATGGTTCCGCTAACACCCCCATGGCTGATATTACAGGGTCGGATTACTTTATTGGCACGATTGAGCAGGAGTATCCAGAATTGTTCGAAAGGTTCATCATCAAAGAACTGTTTCATGAGTTCAAACGCATCTTTACTGGAGGTAATCTGTTTTCGTTCCCGCGATGGGGTTACACTCCTTCTTCGTCCCAGTTCCATCGCTGCCATAATACTTATAGCGCGAACCTTTCCAATGCCTTTCACCGCCGTCAGGTCGCTGATATCCAGCATTCCCAGGGCAACGAGGTCGTTGGAGACGCGATCGAGGATGTTTCTGGCCAGGTCGACCGCTGAATCCCCGGGTGTCCCGCTGCCAATCACTATGGCTAATAGCTCTGTAGTACTCAGGGCACTTTTGCCTTTCTGGAGCAGTTTCTCGCGCGGCCGATCGTCTTCGGCCCACTGTTTTATACTTTGTCGCTGTTGATAATTCATACCTAGTTAATACCAAAAACGAGAAAATATAACCCTTGATACAAAAAAAAAGCCTCCTGCAAAAGGAGGCTTTTGAAATATCGTGGATGGGGTTACGCTAAAGCGTTTACCTGTTTAGTCAGCGACGATTTGATGTTTCCGGCTTTGTTTTTATGAATCATGCCTCTTTTCACCATTTTATCTATCAGTTTGTACATTCCGGGAAGGTTTTTCGTAGCCTCCTCCTTGTTGTCAAGGAGACGGAATTTTTTTACAGCACTGCGCATGGTGCGGCCATAATATCGGTTACGAAGACGTCTAACTTTCGTCTGTCTGATTCGCTTAATTGATGATTTGTGATTAGCCATTTTACTCTCTTCTGTCTTTCTACTCAGTTTTTATTGTAGTCCGTAGGGGATTCGAACCCCTGCTACCAGGATGAAAACCTGGCGTCCTAACCCCTAGACGAACGGACCTTTCGTTTTTGGAGTTGCAAAAATAGAACAATTTTGAATACTGGCAAAAAATTTCTTTAAAAAACCCTAAAAAAAAAGCGATATTCTTCTATTTGGTTGTTAATCAACCTCTTTTGTGTCGGCCTGAAATTTAAAGCCTAATCGTTTCCCCGTTTTTAATTGCATATTGTCGAGCGTCGCCCGAATATCATAAACCGTAATTTGCTGAACTGCCTGATAGGGTGGAGTCAGGAGATCGAAGTTGATGGTGTATTCAATAGCACTTTGCATAATTTGTTGTATATGCGGTTGATCAAATAAATCGCTTTCAAAATTGTTGTACAACAATCCCAGCTCTCGTTTCCCTTCCAGGTAATAATGCTTATCTTTGTTGATGAAAATTCTTCCGATCAGATACCCCAGGTCGTTCAATCGGTTATACTTAAAGGAATCGCCTAAAAAGTTGTAGATATTGATAATTCCACAGTATGACCTGGACTTATCCTCTTTTAAATAGGTGGTTTTAAACAGCTCGTGGTCGCGGGGTAATTCAAAAACATTGGTGTGCATCATAAATAGAAGAATATCGCCACCAAACCGAATTTCAAATTCAAAACCACCCCGATCGTGGAATTCAAAAGGAACTCTTCCCAAACTGTCGATTTCCATCTCATGATATTTGGTGGCTAACTCTTCTGCCGTGCTTTTAAGTAAACCAAACGCGCTTAGGGTGTTGTCATAAACATCCTGTTTGAGTTGTCCTTTTTCTTTCAGATGCGTGAACAAATTTTCAAGGGTCTTGTCCATAAAGTTCAGAATGATATTCGGCTTTTACTGTTTAGTTTTCAAAGGTAGAAAAAAATGTATAATCTAGTGACTCCCTTCTATTCAAATGTAACACCCAGGGTGAAGATTTTAGCATTCAGGCCATCGATTACATCCGTATAAATATTGTCTTCTCTGCGGAGCATGTCTCTTACTCCATACGACATTTTAAGCTCAACCCCGAGTTTAAACCAATTGTTATAAAAATCGACTCCGACGCCAATGTCTCCAAAAATATCGCTGCGAAACAGTTTTATGTGTTTATTGTTAATCTCATCCTTGTTTTTTCTGGCCTCTGAGGCCAGATCGATGGAATATTTTGCCCCTGCAATTATATAGGGGGAATAATTATGTAACCGCTTGGCTTTATATTTTATATACAATGGAAACTCCAGATAGGTTGAGGTTACCGATTTTTTCATGATGGCCCGCATGGAGGTATCGGGAGTGGGCAGGGTTTCTGAACTGACATAATTCAGGTTCAGGTCATAAACGAGCTGTCTCTCACCAAAAGCAAGACTGGGAATAAATCGAAGGTCGAAATATTCCATCAGCCGCAGGTTTCCGATGATGGAAATGGTAAACCCCAGGCGCGGCATGGATTCCAGACTGTAAACGGAGCCAGAGCGCAGGTAGTAACGTCCGGAGGTTTCCGATTGATACGAGGGCGTGATATCCGGAAATTTTTCACTGCTGTAAGGAATAATGTATTCCGGCATATTCCCGATGGTGTTGATCGTAAAAAACATTTGGTTGATGGAAATCTGAAAGCCGAAATGATATGGCTGGACATCGTACTTAGGCAGGTTTGGCGGATTAAAATCGCGTTGTGCCCGTGCTGGGAGTTGCACTGTAATGCCTGCAACGACCCATAATAGAATGAATAGATTATTTTTAATCGTTGTTTTCAAATGTATTGATTTATGGTTTTCTAACGCCCCTGCGGCCAAAATAGTATCTATGTGCTGATTATTCAACTTTGTTCCCTTCCGGATATTGGGTTAAATACCGTGCATACGCTTCTTTTAGTTTTGTTTTATTTACCGGTACTACTCCAGGGAATTCGCATACCTGACCGGCGGCCAGGTTGGCTAAAAAGGTTGCTTCTCTGACATTAGCGCCCGCGGTCAAAGCCAACGCCGCAACGCTGATGACCGTGTCACCTGCCCCGGAAACATCACTGATTTTTCGCACTTCTGCGTTGAAATGCGCTGTCCGACAGCTGTAGTCGGTCAGTAATTCGCTATACATTATTCCCTTCTCCGATAAGGTAAGCAACAGCAGTTGGATATTCTGTTCCTGCTGGAATACAGTAATTGCCTGTTGTAATTGCTGCAAATCAAACACCGGGAGGGAAGTATTGGTTCCTTCCAGAAATTCTTTTAGGTTGGGTTTAAAGAGGGTGGCTCCGGAATAGGTTGCAAAGTTCTTTTTTTTTGGGTCTACTGCAGAGAGGATACCCCGCTCTCTGCACTGACTGATGGTGGTACGGATAATTTTTTCTGTCAGTACGCCTTTGTTATAATCTTGAAGAATAACAAGTTCAGGTTGAATGTTGTCCATTAGCTGTTGAATGCGCCGGAGTAATTCATTTTCAATTTCTGTACTGATATCATCGGTGCGTTCCTCATCGACGCGAAGGATATGGTTGTTATTACCGATGATTCGAAATTTAGTGGTCGTTGGTCTGGTGTCATCCTGAACCAGCGCTTCGGTGCGTATGGCATAGTCGGTAAGCATATCTGTCAGGTCGTCCCGGCCCTTGTCGGTGCCTGTAACCGAACAGAGCCAGGGTTGTGCTCCCAGCGCGCTGAGGTTTACGGCTACGTTAGCGGCTCCGCCGGGTCGGAGGGTACGGCTTTTTAACGACACCACCGGCACGGGGGCTTCCGGAGAAATGCGCTCCACTGTACCGTGCAGATACGAGTCGATCATCACATCCCCAATCACCAATACATTTTTTCCTTGCATTCTCCGGAAGAGATCCGGTGTATCCGGTATTTTTGTCATTATTATTATTTTAGTTCGGCCAGTGCAACTCGAATCCGATTGATTGCTTCGATCAGGTTTTCCTCGGAAGTGGCATAACTCAGCCGTATGCAGTTTTCATCCCCAAAGGCTGAACCCGGAACCAGCGCTACATAGGTTTTTTCAAGCAGGTGAAGGCATAATTCATCGCCGTTATGAATAACCTTGTCGCCGTATTTTTTACCGTAGTATGCGGTAACATCAGGGAAAAGGTAGAATGCACCATTGGGGATGTTGGTTTTAACGCCCGGAAGTGTGTTCAGCAGGGAGAGGAGTAAATCACGGCGTTGGCGGAATTTTACGACCATCTCTTTAAGCTCCGGAGTTTCAGTAGGGTTAGCTTTAAAGGCAACAATTGCTGCTTTTTGTGATATGCTTGACGTGGCCGAGGTGAATTGTCCCTGAATTTTGTTGCATGCTTTGGCAATGGTTAGTGGAGCTGCAAGAAAACCCAGTCGCCATCCGGTCATGGCAAAACTTTTGGAAACACCGTTGACGATGATTACGCGGTCTTTAATATTTTCAAATTGCCCGAACGATTCGTGTTTTCCTTCAAAAATAATGTGTTCATAAATCTCATCGGATAACAGATAAACATGGGGAAAATCAGCCACTACATCGGCCAGAGCTTTCATCTCTTCGCGTGTATACACCGAGCCGGTAGGGTTACAGGGCGAGTTGAACATGATCAGTTTTGTGGCTGGGGTTATGGCTTCCCGAAGCTGTTCAGGGGTGATTTTGAAATCATGCTCAATTCCGGCATTGATAAATACGGCGGTCCCTTCTGCAAGTTTAACCATTTCTGAATAGGAAACCCAGTACGGAGCGGGTACAATAACTTCTTCACCCGGGTTTACCAGCGCCAGCAAAGTATTGGCCAGTGCCTGCTTAGCTCCTGTACACACCACGATTTGGTCGGGCGTATAGGTAACCTGATTGTCACGTTGTAATTTTTCGCAAATGGCTTCCCGCAGCTCCGCAATACCTGGAACGGCCGTATAATGGGTAAAGTTATCGTCAATGGCTTTCTTTGCCGCATTTTTAATAAATTCGGGGGTGTCGAAATCGGGTTCACCAATACTTAGGTTGATGACCGCTTTTCCCTGTTGCTTCAATTCAAAACTTTTTCGTGTCATTGCAAGGGTGGCAGATTCTGCCAGCCGGTTAATGCGCTCGGATACAGCATTCATGGGTTGTCTTTTTAAGTTTGTTTAAATGTGAGGCAAAATTTGTTTAATTTTCAGATATTTGCAAATCTAAAGAGCGGATATATGAACATAATGACGGAAATTCTTAAATTTACTATCCCTTCCATAATTATCAGTGGCACATTATATCAGATATTTCGGCTATATCTGCAAAACGAAAAAAAGAACGAAATATTGGCATCACCCACTGATTCTTCTGATGCCTTATTCCCGGTCCAACTGCAGGCGTATGAGCGGCTGGTGCTTTATCTCGAACGGATTTCGTTTAATAATCTGATCCTGCGTGCTTCTGTCCAGGGTGCAACGGTGAGGCAACTTCAATCGGCAATGGTGCATGCTATCCGCGATGAGTATGAACACAACCTGAGTCAGCAACTTTACGTTTCCGATGCGGCCTGGGAACAGGTGACCGGAGCTAAAGAGGAACTCTTACGGATCCTTAACCAAACTGCTGCCGGCCTTCCGCCAGAGGCTGAGGCTACCGAACTTGCTGCCGGGTTATTTTCTGCGGTTCTGAAGCACGACCCCTCTCCCAACGACCGGGCCGTACATTTTCTGAAACAGGAAATGAGAAATCGTTTTTAATTCCCCCTGATAAAACGGATGTCCTCTCCCGACGGCGATTGATAGGCCCGAAGATCAAATTCCGGAATAATCGATAAAATGTGATCGAAAATGTCGGCCTGAATATTTTCGTATTCGCCCCAGGCTTGAATGGTGCTAAATACATAAATTTCGACCGGAATGCCGGTCTCTGTGGGTTGTAATTGCCGCACCAGAAAGGTCATATCGTTGCTAATGGCCGGAAGATGGTTGAGGTATTGCTGCAGGTAGGCTCTGAATACGCCCAGATTCGTCTGTCGCCGGCCATTCACTAACACGCTGTTATCGATGTGGTGTTTCTCGTTGTAGTCATTAAGCTCTTTTTGTTTCTGATCGATATATCCGGTTAACAACTGAATTTTATGGAATTTCTCCAACATTTCCGGGGTGCAGAATTTTATGGTATTCAGGTCGATATTGATCGATCGTTTGATCCTCCTTCCTCCGCTTTCTTCCATCCCCCGCCAGTTTTGGAATGATTCTGAAATGAGCGAGTAGGTGGGAATAGTTGAAATAGTCTTATCCCAGTTTTGTACTTTCACGGTAGTGAGTGATATGTCAATCACCGTACCGTCGGCATTGCGTGTGGGCATGGAAATCCAATCGCCGATACGCACCATATCATTGCTCGAAAGCTGTACCGAGCCCACCAGACCCAGGATAGTGTCTTTAAAAACCAATAGCAGCACAGCAGCAAAAGCACCCAGCCCGACAAAGATCGCGTTGGGATCCTTGCCCAGCAAAATGGCTACAATACAGATAGCTGCAATGGTCCAGAAGACGATGCGCACAAACAACACGTACCCTTTTATCGGCTTGTGTTTCGACGATTCATAGGTTTCATAGATAGAATTTATTGAAATTAATACCGAGGAAATCAGCAGTGCCACCAGAATCCAGACGTAAATACTGATTCCTTTTTGGATAATATGGGTTAAAACTTCGTATTCCGACAGCACCAGGGGAATACTGGTATAAATAATCCAGGCGGGCAGGAAATAGGCTATCCGGCTAAAAACCTTGTTGTCGAACATGATATCATCCCAGTTGCTTTTGGTTTTTCGCGTAAAAGTATAGATCACTTTTATCAGAATAAACCGGCCAATAATAAAAGCCAGGGTGCTTACTATCAGTATTAACAGAACTCCGGCGATTTCTTTTGTAAGGAGAGCCGAGGGTTCGCTCATGCCCAGCTGTATCAGCCAACGGTAGATAATTTTGTCGAAAGAGGTAAACATAGGGGGTGTTTTATAGGATTATTTAACCGGGGCAAACATCGGATCCCACGGGGGAAGGAGGGTAGGTTCGGATTCGAGGATCCGGAGGGTCTCTATATCGATGTACGCTTTGTTTACCACCACTCTGAACATATACTCATCAAACCAGGCATCGGTCATAATGAGGTGCCCCTGATATCCGCTGGCTTCTCCCCAGGAGTTTTCGAGGAGCCATTTTGAAGGGTTGTCGTTTTTATCCAGATCAACCGCCATCAGGGTCATTCCATGCGACGACCCGCTTTCAAAGGTTAAAATGCGTTCTCTTTTGTCCATACCAAAATCAACGCCCAACAGACTTTCATAATCATAGTTATTTACATCAAGATAGCCGTTTTTACGGTCGAGTTGTTTGCCGACATCGCAGGAAAAGTACAACGCTTCATTGTTTTTTATGCTTTCAATGGCGAATTGCTTGATGCGTTTATTGGGAAGGTTGATAAAACGCCAGTTGAGCCCTTCCCAGGAGTTCCGGTCGTAATCAATTTCATAAAGAGCATTATAGGGCCTTGTGGGATCGTTCATAAGCATTACATAGTCCGAAAGGTCAACCCCAACAAATTCGGTATAAAACGATTGAGGGGTGTATTCTTTCTCATCCGAAACATTCCCATCTGCATCTTTGTAGCGCCATGTGAAGGTGGTTGGAGGTTCGCCCAGGGATACAGCCAGCATCGCGTAGATATCCTGAAGCATGGCTTCTTTCTCCTTTCGTATCATGGGGAGATTTTTTCCGGCCTCATGCATTTTACGGAGTTGCAATGCATTTTCACGCAGTTTTCTGGCGATTAACCGACTGATCATGGCGGTGTTTTCGGAGGCATGAGTCTCCGGCATTACCGTTGCCGGAACCAGGCCGTATTTTTCAATCATATTTACAAATCCATTCCAAACGCCCCCGTCACCGATCGCATTTTTTAACAGCCATTCCACTTTTCGGTCATTAAGTTCCAACGCCCGTGTTTCAATAATGCCTTCCATAAAGAGGTTGGCCTTCTCCAGCTGGTCGTAAAAGAAGTTATAGTTCGCGCTGAAGTCGAATTGATCCAGGTTATACGTGCTGATTACTTTTGGCCGCATAACATTTAAACTGGCAAAGAGCCAGCACCGGCCTGAGCTTTTTTGGTCGGTAATTCCTTTTGACGATACCCGATGCGAGAAGTATGGATCTGTTTTTCCGGCGTTTTCATGATTCAGCGCAAGGGTTCGTATATCGGTTTTGTACATGGCATTGGTAGCGGCCCGTTTTTCAGGAGTGAGGGAATAGGCCTCTCTGAATCGTGAGAGTATTTCCGGCGTTATCGCTCCATCGGTCTGTGCTTTCAAATATCCGGAGAGGGTAATTAATCCGAGTACTACTAAAAAAATTTTTCTTCTCATGGTTTTATCTTTGCAGGCAAATATAAAAAAAAAGAATAGATTACATTTTTCTTCCATACTGCCCTTTGTAAGAAAAAAAAGCTGCCTCCCTCAGGGAGACAGCTTTTTTTTCGGTTTCTGAAAAGTATTATTGTTGAACTTTTACCGTAATCAGAATATGTCCCGGGGTTCCAACTCCGCTACCCACAACAATTTCCTGAATTTTTATTAATCCTTTTTTTAATGTTTCTGTTTCAAAAGCCAGTACAACCGGTGCACCGTCTTGGTCGAGATTGTTGATGAGCTCCTGATCGGCGCCGGTCGCCAGTGTAATTACCTGGGTGTCGTTATCGGCCGGGATGGCGTCAAATTCGTCAACAGTGGTTGTAGTCGCCATAAATTTTGTGGCATTACGTTTTGTCCACGTGGCTACGCCGGTTGTGGGGTTATTGAACACCTCTGCAGCTGCATCAGCCGAAGGAGCACAAATTGTTGAATGGTTGGTGGCACCATAAAAATAGACAAAATCAATTTTATCACTGTTTTCTTTGGCTTCTGCAAGTGAATAGGTTGTTCCGTCGATACTGGCGAACGAACTGCCAAATTGGCTGTCCTGATCACCCAGCGTTACGTCTTCCCATACATTCAACGGCTGATACGTAATCTCTGTGGTAATTATCAGCGATACTTCGGCTGTTTCGCCTTCTGCATCCGTGATTGTAAAGGTAACCGTCTCTTCTCCCGCTTCAGGGAAGGTAGTAAGATCGAAAACAATACTGAAGGTGTTCACGTTAATGGCTGTATCCCAAAGTGTGGTTTGAACACCGAAAGCCCGTTTCAGGTTCAGATTGGTGAGCAAGGCACCTGAATTTTCGTTGGCATCAGCATCAATGCCGATAGTAATGACTGATCCCGCTTCTACGGTAACGTTGGTTGACACGTAGTCAGCACCGGTTTTAAAACTAATCGTAGGTTCAACGTCTGTGGGTTCATCAGGATTACACGATGTAAATAAAATGGCAGATCCTGCAACAAAGGCCATCATTAAGAGAAATAATTTTTTCATTTTTGATTTTTTTAGTGATACTGATTTATAGTTTTAGTTTAATTAGTACAACGCATAAATGCTATTTTTGTTGTCTGTTTTATTTATTCGTAAAAAAAATATCAGTTTCGCATTCTCATAATAATAGATTCAATATTTTTGATGCAAAATTACACTTCTTTTTTTTTAATCAAAAAGTCGTTGATGTTAAACCTATAAAAAATATCCGTTTTGGTAGAAAAAGCAAACATTGGAAACAAAGGTACAGGCATTCGTTCTGATTGTTTTGTAAGTCTCGCACTTACAGCATCGGACGGAGTGGAAATTGACCTTTCAAGCAAGGTGAAAGTCCTGTATGGCAGGCGCATTCTTCAACAGGCTCGGGATATACTCAGTTTTTATTCCGTAACGAATGCTAAACTCGACATAGAAGATACCGGGGCGCTGCCTTTTGTGATGGCAGCACGCCTGGAGGCAGCCGTTAAGCAGGTAAGCGAAACGGAGAAGGAGTTTTTACTCCCCATGCTTCCACAGAATCAATACACGACGGCACGCGACCGGCGTCGATTTTCACGCCTTTACCTGCCCGGTAATAACCCTATGCTCATGATTAACGCTGGCATCCATCGTCCGGATGGGATTATCCTTGACCTGGAAGATGCTGTAGCCCCGGAAAAAAAATTCGAGGCCCGCTTTATCGTGCGTAATGCCCTGCGGAATTGTGATTTCTATGGTGCAGAACGGATGGTGCGGATCAACCAAATTCCTAAAGGCCTTGATGATCTCAGCTTTATTGTTCCTCATAATGTGAATCTGATTTTGCTTCCCAAATGTGAACATGCAGAACAGATTCATCAGGTAAATGAAGAAATTGCCCGCCTGCAGTCGCTCCATAACCTTAAAGGAGAAATTTGGCTGATGCCGATTATTGAGAGTACACTGGGGGTGGAAAATGCTTTCTCTATATGCACTGCTGCCAAAAATGTGGTTGCTGCAGCCATAGGGCTGGAGGATTTTACGGCTGATCTGGGCACCCGTCGCACGCAGGAAGGACAGGAGTCGTTCTATGCTCGTACAAGGCTTGTGAATGCCTGTAAAGCCGCTGGTATACAAGCCATCGATTCGGTCTATTCCGATGTCTCCAATCAGGAAGGGTTACGCGAAAATGTGAAGAATTCCAAAGCGCTGGGTTTCGATGGAATGGGCTGTATTCATCCCCGTCAGATTGCAGTGATTAACGAAGGATTTGGCCCCGATTGTGTCGAAATTGAAAAGGCCAGAAAAATTGTGATCGCCTTTGACGAAGCTACTGCCAACGGCCTTGGCGTTGTGGCCCTGGGATCAAAAATGATCGATCCTCCCGTAGTGAAACGTGCAGTGCACACCATCGAAATGGCAGTTAATATGGGATTGTTACCAAAAACATGGAAAGAAGATTATTATGAAGAAATACGATAAACTGGTTGAAAATGCAGTAGGACGCATCGTCCCTACGATCGTCAATGGAATGGAAATGGTTCCTTTTAAAGGAGTCGGTAAACACAGGCCTTCCGGCAGGAAATATGCACCCGCTATCCCGAGTTGCATCGATTATCCCGACGACGGAAATAAAGTGGTGGGTTCACTCGAAGAGGCACTGGAACGCTGCGGACTGAAAGACGGCATGACTATCTCTACGCATCATCACCTGCGTGATGGAGATCTGATCTCTAATCTGGTATTTGATATTGCGCACGAAAAAGGGGTTAAAGACCTGGTATGGTTCCCCTCGGCCTCGTTCCCCTGTCATTCTCAACTGATTCCCTATCTCGAAGAGGGTACAATAAACCGTATTGAGGGGAGCATGAATGGCCCGTTGGGCAGGTTTTGTTCTGAAGGAAAAATGAAAGGGGTGGCTGTATTGCGCTCCCATGGCGGCAGGGTACAGGCTATTCAGGATGGTGAAGTGAAAATCGATATTGCTGTACTGGTAGCTCCCAGCAGTGATGCTTTTGGTAATGCACGGGCAACCGGCGGCTCCAGCGCTTGCGGTGTGCTGGGGTACGCTTATCCCGACCATCTCTTCGCCGATAAAGTGATTATTGTTACCGATAATCTGGTGGAATTCCCCTGTTATCCGATGGAACTACAAGGCAACTATGTCGATTATGTGGTGGTCGTAGATAAAATCGGTATTCCCGAAAAAATTGTTTCCGGTACTACAAAAATTACGAAAAGCCCCGACCGGCTCTACATTGCCGAACTGACTACCCAAATGATGGTGGCTACCGGAATGCTCCATGATGGATGTTATATGCAGGCCGGAGCTGGTGGAACATCGCTCGCCATTGGTTGGTATGCCCATCAGGTGCTGAAACAAAAAGGATGGAAATGCCGCCTCGGATTCGGCGGTTCTACAGGCTATATGGTGAAAATGATGGAAGAAGGCGTCATGGATTATATCCTCGATGCTCAGGCCTTCGACCTCGATGCCATTCAATCCATCGAAAATAATCCCAATCATATTCCGTATCCTGTATTTAATGCCTATAATTACCATTCAAAAGGTAATCTTACCTCTATGATGGATATTATGATCCTTGGCGCAACAGAAGTCGATGTGAATTTCAATGGAAATGTGGTTACCCATTCCGATGGCCTTCTGCTCCACGGTATTGGGGGTTGGCAGAATTGCCTGCATGCAAAAAATGTGATCCTGCCCATCCCGCTCTTCCGCGACCGCATGCCGGTTGTGAAAGATGCCGTTACTACCATCACGGGCCCGGGTTCAATGATTGATGTGATTGTTACTGAACGCGGCATCGCCGTGAATCCAAAACGTACCGACCTGATTGCCAAAATTAAAAACGCTGGGTTGCCTCTAAAATCGATTCTGGAACTCAAGGAAGAAGCTGAGGCAATCTGTGGTGTCCCCGATAAACCCGAACTTAGCGACGAAATCGTTGCCATTATTAAGTGGGTCGACGGTACTGTGATTGATGCAGTTAGAAAAGTAAAATGCTAGGTTATCTTAAATAATGTACCTTTACGGCATGCAAAGTTTTTATTTTTGTATGCCGTTTTTTTATGGAACTCATGAATAAACCTGTTCTAATTTCCTTATTCAAAGCCTGGTGCGGCGTTGATCCGGAAGTGATCGTACCACTCGCCGGCGCTGGTTCCGATCGTTCTTATTTTAGATTAAAAACACCCCAATACACTGCAATTGGTGTCTTTGGCCCTTGCCGGGAAGAGAATGAAGCTTTTATTGCCTTTACCACCCATTTCTCCTCGAAAGGCCTTCCCGTACCCCAATTGCTGCAGGTGGCCGATGGTTCTTCCGCCTATCTTCTGGAAGACCTGGGTGACCAATCGCTTTTTAGTGTGTTGCAGCAGGAGAAACAGTATTCTCCCGGCAGTGTAGCTGTATATTATCTCGAAAATGCACTGGATGACCTGGCCCGCTTTCAGACAGTGGGCCATCAGGAGCTGGATTACAGCCATGCATGGCCTGTGGCTTCTTTCGACAGAAATACGATAATCTGGGATTTGAATTATTTTAAATACTGTTTCCTTAAGCCCATGACAGGCAATTTTCAGGAGTACAGGCTCGAAAATGATTTTCAAACCCTTAGTGAACGGATTCTGCAGATCCCTTCGGATTTTTTTATGTACCGTGATTTTCAATCGCGTAATATTATGCTTACTACTTCTGGGTTGCGTTATATTGATTATCAGGGTGGCCGTCGTGGCCCGCGGGCCTATGATGTAGTCTCGTTGCTCTGGCAGGCCCGGGCTACTATTCCACCCAAGGTTAGGGAATTGCTGCTCGATGGGTTTATTGAACGTAACCTTTCACAACTGCAACAGTCTGCCGGAGCATTCCGCGAAGGCTATTACTCCATTGCACTTTTACGCACATTACAGGTTCTTGGCGCCTATGGGTTCCGGGGCCTGATGGAAAAAAAACTCCATTTTATTCAGAGTATTCCTTTTGCACTGCAAAATTTGCAAGAGTTACTGCAGCAGTCAGAGATTTGGGCAGATCTCCGGGAATTAAACGAAGTATGCCGGAAGTTGGTTCAGCTGCAGCAGTTTACTACCCCTGACCGGTCAGGAAAGTTGCAGGTTTTTGTATCGAGTTTTTCTTACAAAAAAGGATATCCCAATGATCCGGGCCTTAATGGCGGTGGTTTTGTCTTCGACTGCCGGGCGCTGCCCAATCCCGGGCGTTATCCCCAATACCATCACGTTACAGGAAAAGATGATCCGGTAATCCGGTTCTTCCAACAACACGAAGCATTAAAAGTTTTTATCAGACAATCCTGCTGCATGGTAGAAAATGCAGTCGAAAATTACCTCTCCCGTGGCTTTACCTCGCTTTCGGTCGCCTTTGGGTGCACGGGAGGACAGCATCGCTCGGTTTACTGCGCAGAACAACTGACTCTGCTCCTGCGAAAAAAATTTCCTGCCATCGACGTTATCCTCAACCATCGGGAACAATCCTGAGCTACAATTGTTATTTTGGGAAAGTAAAGTTTTCGTATGCCTAAAACAATGTGTAAACAGGGCTCTAGGGTGCATCAGGAAGAGGCCGTGAAGTTTGTGTGTAAAAAGTGTGGTCTGGGTGCGACGAAAAAAAAACAACTTTGCAAACCTGCCACTGCAAATGATAAATAGTCGTCCGGCAATTCAAAAATTAGAAGCCATTTCTAGTTCCGTAAATTCTACCTGTTTCAGTAAATTTTCTGTTTAGCGAAATTCCTTTTCCGGTTTTTCTTTTTCTGCTGGATCAGAAACCCTATTTTTGTTCTAAACATTCCGTACCATGAAGGTTTTTATTCCTGCTGCCGGAAAAGGCACCCGGCTTGGTTCACTGACGCAACAAACCCCGAAAGCACTGGTGGAGATAGCGGGTAAACCCATGCTCTGGCATCTTATGCATAAACTCGTGGCTGCAGGATTTACCGAGATTGTAGTCAATGTACACCATTTCGGTGATGCAATTGTGGCCTTCTTGCAAAGGAATGGTAATTTTGGTGTGAAGGTAGCTGTTTCGGATGAAACGAAAGCCCTTCTCGATACCGGCGGAGGATTGGTACAGGCCGCTGGATTGTTTTCTTCACAAACCCCTTTTTTGGTGCATAATGTGGATATTATGACCGACATGGATCTGGCGGCTTTTTATAAGGCGCATTGCGCTTCGGATAATGAAGCCACCCTTTGCGTGTCCACACGGAAAACTTCCCGCTATCTTTTGTTTGATGAATCCATGCAGCTCTGCGGTTGGGAGAACAGAAAAACAGGTGAACAAATTATCCCTGTTATGAAGCCCCAACTGACACCCTATGCCTTTTCCGGCATCCAAATGATAAACCCCGAAATGATACCGGCACTTCGCACCATAAATCCGCCTGCATTTCCGCTCATTCCTGCCTATCTCTCGCTGATTACTCACCGGAAAATCAGCGGTATGGATTGTCGGTGGCAGTACTGGATAGACTTGGGGAAACCTGAATCACTCCATTATGCATCTACTTTCCTGGTAAAAAAATACAACCTGTGAAACGATCCAATGGCGTTTTTACGACCAGGAAAATCGTTCGCTCAGATTTATGAATACAAAATGATTTGCCTATGAATAGCTTTTTGAACCAATTGGCCCGGCATCTGCTGAAGCACTATTCCGACAGTATGCAGGAACTATGTGTTGTGCTCCCTAATCGGCGTGCTCGTGTTTTTTTGAAATCTGAACTCGGAAAAAGTACACACCAACCGGTTTGGCTTCCGGAAATATTTGGTATGGAGGATTTTATCGAAAAAATTTCCGGAAAAACAATCCTATCTTCTTTTTCATTGCTCTTTGAACTTTTTCAGGTACACAAGCAAATTGGTAAATCTGACCGTACCATTGATGAATTTCTGCACTGGGGCAGGGTGATTCTACACGATTTTAACGAGATTGATCTTTATCGCGCAGATGCTGGAGCACTCTTCGAGAACTTGTCGGAAATCAAGGCCATGGAAAAATGGCATCCGGGGGAACCTTTATCGCCTATGGAACAATCCTATCTTCGTTTTTTTGCTTCCTTGAAATCATATTATACACATCTAAATACACGGCTTGCCGCACAATCGTCGGCCTATCAGGGGGCTGCATTCCGTTATGTGGCTGAGAATATTTCCCGTATATCTTCCGGATTATCCTGGAAAAAAGTGGTGTTTGCGGGTTTTAACGCCCTGAGCCTTACCGAAAAGGAGATAATTTTCCATCTGAGGGAGCAAGGCCTTGCAGAAGTGCTTTTTGATGCTGATGCGTTTTATATGAACGATCCAAAACAGGAAGCCGGACGCTTCCTGCGGGAAATGAAGGCGGAATATCCCGACAATGGATTTTCCCCAATAGCTGATCATTTCAGCAAACCAAAATCTATTCATATCGTCAGCGCCTCTGGTAAGATTACCATGGCTAAAGCAGCTGCCAATATCCTTGCTGATTTGTCACCGGATTATTGTTCAGCGGATACCGCCGTTGTGCTCGTTGACGAAGAGCTGCTGATTCCCTTTGTGAGCGCAATACCTGAAAAGGCAGGCGCTTTTAATATCACAATGGGTTTCCCTTTTTCTGTAACTGCTGCCAGCGATCTGATTGCCGTTTTGTTGAACCTTTGGGCTGATGCGGAATCAAATGCTGTAACACGAAATCAAAAACAGCTTTATTATTACCACCATCTGATCGCTCTTTTTCAGCATCCCTGGGCGCAGTTTGTCCCCGGGCTCGACTTGGGTAGAGCTCATCAATTGGTGGATCGAATGAATACATCAAACCGGATTTTCTATCCTGTCGCTACGCTTCAATCCATCCTTCAGGTGAGCGACCCGGAAACTATTGATGCACTGAAACTCTTCCCTGGCACTTTACCCGTCAATCCACAACAGGCACTGGAAAAAATAAGTCGTCTCTTTGCTGTGATCCATTCTCGGATTTTTGAAACTAAATCAGAAACAAATAAATATGACTATGAGTTTGTATGTCAGGGAATTACATTCATTAATCTTTTACAGCGATTGCTGGACTCTTTTTCTGATATCGGTAATATCCGTATATTAAAAATTATCACCCAACAAATGGGTGCAGAAATAAAGATTCCTTTTATCGGAGAGCCTCTGACTGGCCTGCAGGTAATGGGAATGCTCGAAACCCGTACCCTTGATTTCAAAAACTTGATAATGATTTCTGTTAATGAAGGAGTATTACCGGAAAAGAAAAATTATTCTTCGTTGATTCCGTACGACCTCCGAAAAGCTTTTGGAATCCCTTCCTATAAGGAAAAAAATGCCGTGTACGCATATCATTTTTACCGGTTATTGCAACGTGCTGAAAACGCGTGGCTTTTATACGACACTAATTCCGAAGGGTTAGGGAAAGGGGAACCGAGCCGTTTTCTGATGCAACTGGAAGATGAACTTCCCCGGTATAATCCCGGAATATCTATTACTACACATGTGGTTATCGATCATCAGGTCCCAAATTCGGGCACGGGTCCTGATTCGGTGATTAAAAGCCCCGCCGTTATGGAAAAATTGTATGCCCTGGCGGCAAAAGGATTAGCCCCCACTGCGCTGAATGCTTACCGTTCGTGTGAATTACGCTTTTTCTTCTCCAGTGTGATGGGCGCCACTGAACCGGATGAAGTGGAAGAACTGATCGATAATCGCTTATTTGGAATTGCCGTCCATAAAACCCTTGAGAATCTTTATGTGCCTTACCTGAACAAAGAATTGGCCCTGCCGGATGTGGAGACAATGTTAAAAAATGCGGAAGAAACACTGATTCATGCTTTCTTGGAAAAATTTCCGCGCAGTGATATTTTATATGGGCATAACCTGATGGCTTTTAATGCTGCTCTATCTTACGTGAAGCGTATGCTGCGGTATGAAAAATATTGCATCAGCAGAGGAGATCAAATTGTGGTTAAGGCTTTAGAAAGTAAAATGATTACCCACCTCACGCTGCAATCCGACAAAGGAACGACCTTTGACGTGCTTCTAAAAGGTTTTTTAGATCGTATTGATAATGTTAACGGAACGGATCGGGTGATCGATTATAAAACCGGCACCATAGATATGAATAATATGAGGCCCATGGATGCGCAAAAAATACTGGAGGATAAAAGGGCAAAAAAATCCATCCAATTTCAATTATATATGTACCAATGGCTGTTTCATCAACAGTTTCCTGATACGCCATTGCCTGAACCCGGGGTCTGGGCGTTGAAAAAATCCGAGGATCCGATTTATCTGTTATCCTTCACATCAATTGACTCCAACCCTTTGGAGCGATTTGAATTGTTCACGAAATGGCTTAGCGAATCACTGCTACGCATGTTTAATCCTGAGATTCCTTTTCAGGCTACTGAGGATTCCGACGTTTGTAAAAATTGTCCTTTCAGAGAAACAATCTGTTTGCGGTAATACGGGTAAGCGTTACAATATCCCGATGGTAAAATGTAGGTCAGTGCTCCCCCGATAGCGATTCGTTGAACCGAATGGCTTGGTAGGTGAAGAGTTCTGCCTCTTTCCATCCGTTCCATCCGATGCCGGCCTTGTCGCGGCTGCAATGTCCAAGTAAGGCTTCGGTGTCCCATCCCGTTTCAATCGCCACTTGTGGTAAATATGTTCCTGAACGGCCTCCTTTACGGATGTATATCCCGTGTACCCCAGGAATGATTGTGGCTGTATCGGTGACTGGCGTCATGGGGGTCAATAAGCTGACCTCGATGTGCAGCGCATCCAGTTCCTCCGTCGTAACGGGATCAAAGCGACTGTCGTGGAGTGCTGCGGCAACCGCCATTTCCTGAATAACCAACCAAAGTGGCTCTTTTTCACCAAACCGGCCAATACATCCACGCAGTGCTCCTTCTTTTCGAAGCGTGACAAAGGCGCCGCAATTCCAATGAAAAATATCCGGCAGAGATTGGATGTCCATTTCCTGAAGTTTTCCGTCGGTCACCACCTCCTGTATGGTTTTTCGTGCAAAAGCAACGATCTCCTGGCCTTCTTCGGCTGTAACGCTGAAGTCGTTTTCCGACGATTTTATCCCGTCTTTTAGAATTATAGCGTTGTACCCTACCACCTGATTACGATCGCCGTACTGCGGATGATCGCCCGAATTGGTGTACGACAAAATTTCATAGTGTGTTGTTTCTTCTTTTTCCGATAAGCAAAGCAAGGTTAAAATGCTGTTCCAGCCACAGGCTGCAGTGGAAAGCCCTGGGATTCCTTCCCGCTCAACTGCCGTTTTTGTGGCAAGAAAATGCTCCGCACGATTGGAAAGAATACTTTCCGCTGTTTTTCTGTCGGCAAGCCGGGCCTCTTCATACGAAGGGTAATGGCTGAAATCGGAGCTGACAATGAATAAATTCTCTTTTGTGAACCACGGTTTGAGCTGCATAGCAAGTTTGCAGCACTCGTCTGCGTTCTGGGTAGTAATTACGATGGGTACAATGGGGGGCATTTCTTTACCAAAATAGTATTGTAATAACGGAAGTTGTACTTCAATTGCATGTTCGCGTGTGTGCGCTTCGGGAAGGTAGTTAAAAAAAGGATTTTGCAAGAGCTTTTTCACGGTTTCATGGTCCGTGCTAACCATGCCCAGTGGAGTTATGTAGTTTCCCGGGGCATAGAGCGACGCTCCGGAATGGGTAACATAATGGCTTGGTGCTAAAATGAAAATTCGTTGGTAAACGTATGGCTTTTTGATTTGTGAAATCGCCGCTGCAGCAGTTTTTCCTGAAAATACATATCCGGCATGTGGAATAATCATGCCTCGCAGGATCCCTTCGGCAAAGCTATCCGACGATTTAAATAAACCCCGGATCTCTTTTTCTAACACATCGGGGGCGTGCGGATAAAATCGTCCCGCCGCCACTGGTTTTCTGTGCGATTCATTGTTTTGTGCCCTGGATCCTGAAAATGAAAATATTCCCATAATGAATAGTAAACAGAGGATTGCAGATTGCTGCATACGTTTCCTTTTGTTACAAAGATACAAACACATTTTTTTATAAGGACATGGGGGAGTGCGGAATTTCAGATCAAGCGTCTGGATACATTCCGTTTTCATCGAATAATAATGGTTTTTTTTAAAAAAAAGTTCCATCGGAAGGGTTATTTTTTTGATTTTTTTGTATTAACAGGAAATGATGATAGTTAACGATAATTCTTAGCAGGAAATAAAACAGGTTGCATCCTTATAATTGGAGGGGTGGTTGCGTGCCTGATTAAATAAATCTGTTAACCATAAAACAAAAAAGATGAAAAAAGTGCAAAAAATTTGGGTGGTAGTGTTGCTGCTGAGTATGGCAGCACCATGGTGTGTCGGGAATACAATACAGTTTTCTGAACCCCGTTTCAGAATTAAAATTATTTTTACCTCTTATTTTCGGTCGGCCAAGAAAATGTGTCTCGATGGGTTTGGACTTTGCTTCGCACATTTTATTCAATTTACGGATAATCTTCCTGTTTCAGAAACAGAAATGGCTGTGGTTGCTGGGGTAACAGAAGATGGCAGTACCCTTGTACTGGAGTTTTCTGAAGAAGGGTTACGTAAATTTGAACAGGGTGCGATGCTGGAAAAATTTGAGGGCCGTTCACATGTAGTATTTGATGAGAATCTGGTGTTGGATAGGCGGGTACTTGAGGCATTGGGGTTACCTTTATCGCAAAAATTTAATACCAATACCTTCCCGGTTTACAAGGCCAATGGCCGGTTCTATGTGGAAGTGAAGTTGTGAGGAATTTGCAGAGGCTGCCGGTTGGGGCAGCCTCTGCCAGTCTTTTTTTCGGCTTTTTCTCGCTCTGGGATGAATTATGTTTTCCACCTTTGGATGGCGGGGATTGCAGTTTGTTCCTAAACAATAGACCTAGCCGGCTTTAAGCTTCGGGGTTTTCCAGAAAGAGTGCAACCGCAAGAGGTTATTAAATGCCTGTATGGTTTTTCCTTAGGGATTTGTGCCATAATGCTATTCCTTTCGCGAAGGCCGCTGTTGGCTGATGATCAATTGTCCCTTTGCAGGGATCATCACGAAAGTCAGAAGAAGAAATAAATGGCCATTTTGTATGCTTGGATGTTTTCTTCCTTTTTTCTATAGTTTATATCCGGATTAACATCCTCCGGCAGGGGCAGTTTTTATTTCCCCAACAGGCATTGCTTTTTGTGCGGCAGGGTCTGACTTATCGACTACAAAGGGGTACCCGTGAATCCTTGTCTTGGAAAAGGCATGGTATACTATGGGATCCCGCTCCATCATGACTCCGTTCATAAAGGAATTTGCCCCGTAATTGAGAGATTTAGCATTATAACCAATCAGATTAAGGTAGGCAATTACAAACGCACTGTGCTGTCCCGTAAAGCAATACGGTACAATCGTTTTGTCCGGTGGCAGTGTACTTAGAAATGTCGCACGACCTAGCGATTTTTTGGGGTCATACTGAATGGCTCCTGGGAAATGGCCCAGCGAATAGAGATCCTCTGGCCAATAGTTGATAATATAATAGTTATCCTTGGTTTCAAACAGCTCGTTAACATTGATACTATATTTTTCAAATCCGTTATTGAGCAGCTGGATGGCTCTTTCCCTGAGAATGGCGTATCCATCTGTTTTTGTTGTCATTACCTCCGGATATCCGTTTGCCGGCCCTTTAGGGTTTGGTTGCAACTCCAACTGGTCTGCAAAGTTGTTCGTACTATTGCTGAGCCATCGATCCCCGGCAAAACTGGCATCCCAGGCACTCATGCCCCACCGTATGGCAAATACATTATCATATCCCAGCATCCGAAGTATCGATGTAGCAAAACTGGATGACTGCCCGGCATAACAAACCAGGACAATTTTCGAGAAACTTGGTGCATCAATCTGGTTTTCAAAATAGGGTATCAATTCTTCCATTTGCAGGTTTTTGGCCCCGCTGATATGTCCGTTGTTGTAATCAGCCGGCCTGCGGATATCAATGACAGGGTAATGGTTCAGGTTAGCGTAAACTTCTTCGGCATCGATCATTGTCGGCACAATTTTACTGTTGATCAGGTCACCGGAATTTTCAATGTACGTAATCAAATTTTCAAATTGGTTCTGCTTTACCTGCACGGCCTGTGCGGTATCATCCGTTTCACGCGTGGTGTTCCCTCCACAACTGCCAAGGATAACAGCTGCCAGTAGTGAACTTATCAGTAACCCTGTGATTTTTTTCATCATCATGTTTTTTGTTTTTATTATCTATAAATATCAATAAATGAATATCTTTTTGTTTGTCTTTATTATTGTGATTTGGTCAACAATAAGTACAACAAAATTAAATGATTAGAGTAGTAAACGAATAAATGGAATTTTAGTTCAACAGCCTCCGGCGGCTGGCGTCGTTTGAATCGTTTTCATAATCGGTTTTGGTACTGGAGCAGATGTTTCCGTATTCGAGAAATATTTCGGGTAATCGAATTTGGCTTTTTCTTCTGCATAGCTGTTAAATTTAGGCTTGTAGGATTTGATTACATTCTGGCGGGCGAAATCATACCCTCCGGCGAGAATATTGAGGTCGTTAAAGCCGGCATTACGCAGGATAATCCATCCCTGTACTGCGGCACGTTCGGTTTCGGCAACCAAAACAATAGGTTTGTTGGCATGCCGGATTTGCCGGATACATTTGTGGCACAGGATTTTTTCTACGGGCATATTAACGGCTCCGGGGATATGATGAATTTCAAAACGGTCGGCATGCCGGAGGTCGATAAACATTACCGGAGATTCGGGCGCGTTCAGCGCCTGATACAGCTCCCGTAGTGAAAAATAATGATCCTTTGAAAACTCGATACGCCCGTCGATGTACCCGGGAGGGGTTTTGGGCGTCAAGATCGTAGTGGAAACAAAACCCAGCAGCACAAGGGCCAGGAATGAAAGGGCTGCTATGGTAATTTTATTTGTTTTCATAGAATAACAGTATTGATTTCACGAGTATTATTTTTATAGAGTGCTTTAACATCCGCCCTCCACAGCAATGATTTTTGGTTTCACGGGTGCCACCACTGATGGTTTGGCGCTGTTTTCAATGCCCTGAAAGAATTTTGCTGCTTTGATCCGGAACTGGTATTTATCCATTAGCGGCTTGTAGGCGGGACTGGTAGGAGTAAGCGCTGCGTTGTCAGCAGCAAAAATCTGTTCAAAAAAGGTATTCAGTCCCCCTTCCAAAATTCTGATATTTTTTATACCTGATTGATAAAGAAGCACATAGGCGTCTTCTGTTAGTACACCAGCATTGGAATAAAGAATTACTTCCTCTTTGTCATTGAAAAAGGCTCTCCACCGGGGGGCCGTGATTTCATCCAGCGGAATGTGAACAGCACCAGGCAGAGAAAAATAGTTGTATTCTTCTGCAGTTCTGATGTCTGCCAGTACCGGTGCGAATTCTTTGTGCATGAGTTTGAAGGCTAATTCATCGGTATCGATGAAACGGCTGTTGTCGTTGAGTAGTGCACTGATCTCCTCTGCTGCCGGAATACTGCCTTTATTATTTCGCTCTGCCGGAATAAATAACACTACAACACCAAGCAGTACAAGCACTGCCGCAGCAATCCCGTTTCCTTTCAGAACGCTTTGTTTTACCTGTTGAATTCCGTTGATTTTATTTTCAATGCGTTGTGTGATAGCAAACGCTGCAATGGCCATGACAATAAGCAGAAAGGCAAATAGCCCCTGTGAAATGCCGAGGGTGTCATAAATTTTTATTGGGCCCAGTGCTGAAGCATTGTGCAGATTTTCAAATAGCGGATAACTTTCCGCAAAAAGTAATATTCCCAGCAGAATTCCTCCTAAAAAGAACATGGCATCGATTTTTCCTGTGGCTGCTCCCGCCAGGCTTGTTCCAGGACAGAATCCCCCGATCACAAAGCCAAAGCCCATGATAACCCCACCAACAAGGGTACTCCATAAAAACGTGGGATTGATAAACACCAGGTTCATGTCGATAATCCCGAAATGGTTACCCAGTATCAATCCGACCATTGCGGTAACCGCGGCAGTAAAAAATACGCGTAAAACGACGAAGTCATAGCCGTAAAATACCCCGGCCAGCTTTCTTGAACTTCCGAATCCGGCTTGTTCGAGGACTGCGCCAAAGAGTACGCCGATAATCAGTGCAATGATTAAATCAAATTCGCTGCTGATGATTCCGTAGGGTACTAATGGTCCCATAATAGTATTGTTTTTAAATTATAACCAAAGTTTTTTAAACATCCAGGCGATGAGGTAGCCTGTTCCGAAGATGGCGATCAGGGTAAGAAAACCCGCTGTAGAGAGCACTGCCATCCCGCTAAGGGCAGCTCCGCTGGTACATCCTCTGCCGAGTTGTGCCCCGATGCCAAACAACATCCCTCCAATAACGGCCATAATTAACCGTGTTCTGTTGCTGATACGCGGGCCTTTCTCGATGGTGAATTTCATCCTGTCGGAAACAATCCCCGAAAAGTTTCCGCCAATTACCATCCCTATAGCCAGAAAAACCAGCCATGAAATCAATGGCTTCTGTCCACCGGTAACGTATTTACTGTAGAAAGTTGTTTCATTGGCATGATCAGGAGCTACGGCATTCACAGCACTTACCACTACACTCTTCATCGCACCGCTGGCACCTAATCCTCGCCCGCTGAAATAAAATGCTCCCAGTAATACCAGGCCCAGCAGGAAACCGGCAAGATACGAATTCATATATCGGCTCTTTTTTTCCATAGCTTTTGTTTTATTGTGGTTGATCCATTTTTTTATTCGTGTCTTCCTTCTCTTCTTCCGCTTTATCGTCTTCCACCTCTTCATATCCGGTTATCATGGCCTTGAGATTACTGGTTACTGTGGTCCCGGTGCTGATCAGATACAGATGAACAATGACAAACACCAGTAACAAAAATGCACCTGCCGAATGAATGATAGCCACATCTTTTAATCCTGAAATGCCCAGTGATTCAACCCCGCTGCCCTGTGGGTATCGGTAAAACATATATAAGAGGCCGGAAACAACCATCACGGGGATGATTAGAATCTTTAATCCCAGATATACCAGGCGCTGCAATGGATTCAGTTTACTAAGGGTGGTTTTTTTTGTGGGATGTGGCGCATTACGAAAAATTCCGGTCAGATAATATTCAATCTGCGCTTTAAGATTTTTTGTGGTCGGAATATAATTTCGCCATTGGTCGGTTACAAAATGCCAGAAAATGGCGAGCCCAATAAGCCCGATAAATGCCCAGGCCGCATAGTTGTGCCATGTTACGGCCGTTTCAAACCCAAAAAGATTATATGAAGAGTGAATTTCAAATCCCGTAAGGGCCAGAAAGAAAATTAGTGCAGCCTGTGACCAGTGCCAGAACCGTTCAAATTTATGATAAATGTAAACTTCCTTTGTTTTCTTTGGTTTCATGTCCGAAATGTTTGGATTAGTGTTTTTTTGCGAAAAAAATCCGAAGTCCACCATGGATAATAACACCGATCAGGCTTAGGATGATCAACAGTATTCCTCCTTTTTCAATGGATGCATTGTAATTGCGCCCGGGCATATAAAAGTCGTTCAGCCCGGCCAGCCTTCCGTCTTCCCGCGTATGGCAATCTTTACAGGTCAGCGCTTGCTCCTTGGGTGCTACCATATGCGAAAGCAGCAGGGTCATTTCGGTATGAATGAAATCATGCTTCCCACTCCAAGGAATCTCCACCGACTTCATGCCCTCTTCTATGGCTTTGTAGTAATCAAAATCAACCCATAACGCACCTTTCCCCGGCTCTTTATCCCACACCTTCATCTGTATTAACCGTTTGAGCTCCGGATCCCAAGGCTGCGTGCCGGGGTGAATCTTGACCGGATGAATTTTGGCCTCTTCATCGGCATATTTTCCCTTTAACGTGTTAATCTGTACCGGAAACGTATCAATAATGTCGGTGATCAGGTAATGGTCGGCCGTGCCATTAAACCAAATGTAATCAGGTACCAGATCGTTACCCCAGGTGAAACTGCCTTTAATGGATAAATAGGTGTGATTCCCTAACGTATCATCAAGGGAGAAGGGTTCCCCCTCCTCATTTAGTTTTGTGGCTGTCGACCAGTCCCAGCTGGTTTTTGTGCTGTTTACTTTGGCGTAAGTGGGGATGTGGCAGGTCTGGCACGCAACTTTGATGGTGTGCTCATTTACCACGTCATTGATGTGGGGGCGCAGGGAATGACATTGTGTACAGGAGGCCCTGTTGCGATTCATGGAGGAGACACCGTAATATTTTCCTTTCATCTGGTGTTTCTCCGTTTCATGACATTCTACACAGTTCATATCCGCTCCTTCGGAAGTCATGTGCACATCGGTTTCGGGTGAGCAATCGAGCAACGCCATATCCAGCGTGCCGTTTTTAACGTTGTTCCCTCCTGCAGAATGGAAGTGGCACGTTCCACAGTTTTCCCTGGAGGGAAGGCCTACATTTCGGGCAACATGACCCAGGTCGACGGATGGATCCGGATATCCCGCCATCCCACTGCCTTTACGATAGGTGCCCGAGTTATCATGGCATACCAGACAGTCGATGTTGAATTCATTCTTAAAATCAAAGGTTTTCTGGTCTTCGTAGCCGTACCCGATATGACAGCGTGTGCAGGTTCCCCAACTGCCTCCTATTCCTGTACAGAAGTTGTTCAGTAAGTTGTTTTTACCCAGCGAAGTGATTCCCCGCCCTTCGATATAGGCTTCCCGCTCCCATTTCCAGTGCGCCGTTTGCATGACTTCCTTTCCTCTTTCTGTATGACAGCTCAGGCAGGCCGCGGTAAGCGCATGGGGGTTGTCAAAGTCTTTTTGTAAAACCTCAAACTTGCTGTGATCGGCCGATTTTTGCTGCCAGATGGGACTGTCCTTCCGGGGAGTATAAAATGTGGGCGAATCCTGCGCCACGAGCCCCAGCAAACATCCGGTCAGAAAAATAAACAATAGTAATGCCTTCATATCGAATTTTGTTATTTGTTGTTTGAAAATCCTTTTATGTGGGATAAAATTATAAATTTAAGTAAAGATATATACAGATAATTAAATATATAACTATAATTTATTTTGGTTCTAAATAAGATTGGCATCCCGCAATATTCATTTGATATCGAATTCATACGAATTGGGAACGGGATTTTTATTAAAATTTTCTCCATCGGCCTATAATCAGTTGGTATAGGTATTAAAGACTAAAAATAAGCATTTTAGATGAGTGATAGGGAAAACCGATTAAAATTTTTGGCCGGGTGATGCAGGAAGGCATGATTGTGAATTTGCGGGTTAACCCAGCCTATGGGCTTTGGTTTTCAACACGAAAATAATATCTGCCTTATCTTATCCTTTATAATGAAACAACCATATTATTATGATTATCAAACTTTTCCCTGCAATCAACATCTGGCACACCCCTGCAGGTAATTCCCTGTTATCAATATCTATGGCTGAATTTGGGATGATTTTCTTAAACAATTTTTCCAAAAAATTGATTATTATTAGGATACAACATTCATTATCAGAATTTGATTATCCCGCTATTGATTTCAGAGAATTCTTAATTTATTATAAATGCGTTATTATATGCCGTCTTTAAGGTTTGTAATTCCTCAATGCTTCTATTCTTTACCGATATCCGGAACACATCAATCCTACCGTTAAATCCATAAGCTACTGACTATAAAGGGTAAAGCGCGAGGGTAGATGATAAGGCCTTTATTTTATGAAAAGGGGAATTCAATAATTCAACCGTGCAAATCGGGCAATTGAAACCCTTTAGGTGTCCATGGTCGATAGGCTTTATTGCTTGTTGGGGTGCTGTCAGGCGATAATGAGAATCTGTACGCCAATTCCCGATCGCGAAAGCCTCTGTGGAATTTTTTTTCTTCTGTACGAAAGTTGACCAGGGGTAAATTTTGTGAGTCTGGTCTTTTTTATAAAATTCTGGTGTCTTTTAAAGGGCACAAAAACGAAAAAAGGTCACTCAAAATTGAGCAACCTTTTTTGCGGTCTGGACGAGACTCGAACTCGCGACCCCCTGCGTGACAGGCAGGTATTCTAACCAACTGAACTACCAGACCGTGTTTTCTACAAACTTATGTCGTTTGCGATGGCAAAGATACGCCGTTTTTTCTTTCGTACAATACCTTCTGTATTTTTTTTTATTTTTTTTAATTTACGGATGCAGGTAGTGCCTGTTTGCTTTTTTCTATTTTTGCATAAATAAGTTTTTTTATGCACAGGTATGTTGTTCAGCTCTATGGCCATTATGGTATCGGCCTCTATGAATGCTGGATCAAATAGTCCTTGTTTTTTTCTTTGCCTGTTGCGGGGGTTGCAGCATTTTTCCGGTATTTTTTTATTACAATTTATTGTTTCGCATACTAACTACGACAAGCGTATGGGTTTGGAGAAAGGAATAATTTTCGATATAAAGCGGTTCGCAGTCCATGATGGTCCGGGTATTCGTACTACGGTCTTTTTTAAAGGCTGTCCGTTGCGCTGCCTCTGGTGCCATAATCCGGAAGGAATTGACGCGGCACAACAATCTGTCAAAAAAAAGCTTTCAATGGGAGATAAATCGGTGTGGATCGATGAAATAGTCGGCATGGAATATACGGCCCCTGCCTTGATGAATGAACTGGAGAAGGATTACCTCTTCATGGAGGAATCATCGGGTGGGGTTACCCTCTCCGGAGGAGAACCGCTCATGCAGGCCGCTTTTCTTCTGCAGTTGCTTCCTCTGCTTAAAAAAAGAAAGGTTCATGTTGCACTGGATACTTGTGGGTATGCTTCCCCTGCAATTATGGCTGCTGTGCTTCCTTATGTCGATCTCTTTCTCTTTGACCTCAAACATACGGATGCACAAATACACCGCAAATTGACCGGAGTGGATTTGGTACCAATTCTTGCTAACTTGCACGAGGTGTTGCAAAGAAAATGTAATGTGCGTATCCGGATTCCCTATATTCCCGGAATTCAGGATGATGCGGCAACGCTTTCGGCTTATATTCGTATTTTAGCGCCTCACCGCAGCGACATTGAGGCCATCGACATCCTGCCCTATCATTCCATTGCTGCCAACAAGTACCGGCGCTTTGGATTAGCCAATCGTGTAGCGGATTGGAAGGAGCCGACGGAGGAAGAAATAAATAATTTTGCCCGTGCTTTTCGCTGTGCCGGGTTTCATGTTACTATAGGAGGATAATTTTATGCTTTCAGAACGGATTCAAAAACTGCGCAACGAAAGTTTGAATGCGAAAAATATTTTGTCGCCCGAACGGGCAATTCTGGTTACTGGTTTTTATGCTTCGGATGCTATCCGGGGTCTTTCTATACCCATGCAACGTGCCCGTGCCTTTGCGTATGTGCTCCGCCACAAAAAAATTCATATTTCCGAGGGTGAACTGATTGTCGGAGAACGCGGCCCTGCGCCCAAAGCAACACCTACCTATCCTGAAATTTGTCTTCATTCACTCGAGGATCTGGAAATTTTACATAACCGCAAAAAGGTTTCATTCCAGTCGGATGACACGATGCGTGAGATATACCGGGATAAGATCATCCCGTTCTGGCAGGGGCGTACCCAGCGTGACCGAATCATGAGAAGAATGCAACCGGAGTGGCAGAGGGCCTATGAAACAGGTGTTTTTACCGAGTTTCAGGAACAAAGAGCCCCGGGGCATACAGTATGTGGTTCAAAAATTTACCAAAACGGCATGAACGATTTTATAGGTCAGATACGTGAACAGATGCGATCGCTTGATTTTGCCCGTGACTTTGGCGCACTTGAGCGTTTGGAAGAGCTGGAAGCAATGGAGGTGGTGTGTGAAGCGATTATTGCCTATGCTCACCGGCACGCGGAAGTGCTGGCCCTGATGGCTGAGAATGAACCGGATCCCTCACGCCGCAAAGAACTGGAATGTATGGAGCAGATATGCCGCAAAGTACCGGCTCAGGCTCCTGAAACTTTCCATGAAGCGCTTCAATATTACTGGTTTGTGCATGTGGGCGTTGTCACGGAACTAAATCCCTGGGATTCGTTTAATCCCGGCCGGCTCGATCAACATCTTTTCCCTTTCTACGAAAAGGAAATAGCCCGCGGTACATTAACCGAGTCTTCAGCCCGTGAATTACTTCAGGCGTTCTGGATTAAGTTTAATAATCATCCTTCACCACCCAAAATTGGGGTTACCGCACAGGAAAGCAATACCTATACCGATTTTACCCTGATTAATGTCGGTGGTGTGAAACCCGATGGCAGCGATGCTGCTAATGTGCTTAGCTTTATGATTTTGGATACGGTAGAGGAGATGCGGCTGCTTCAGCCGGGCTCCATGGTACAAATTAGCAGGAAAAATCCGGATACCCTTATTCATCGTGCCTTACAGATTATTAAAACAGGATTCGGCCAGCCTTCTCTTTTTAATACAGATGGAATTATCCAACAACTGGTTCATCAGAATAAAAACATTGAGGATGCCCGCAATGGTGGTGCTAGTGGGTGTGTCGAATCGGGTGCCTTCGGTACCGAAGCGTATATGCTAACCGGATACCTGAACCTGCCAAAAATTTTGGAAATTACTTTGCATAATGGAACCGATCCGCGAACCGGAAAACTTATCGGCCTGAAAACCGGTGATCCGCGTTTGTTCTTTTCCTTCGATGCCCTGATGGAGGCCTGGGAAAAACAGCTGAATTATTTTGTCGCCATAAAACTTGTCGGTAATAATATTATTGAAAAACTTTTTGCGCATTACCTTCCCGTTCCTTTTCTCTCGGTGCTGATCGACGATTGTATTACCAATGGAAAAGATTATAATGCCGGTGGAGCACGATATAATACTTCCTATGTCCAGGGCGTCGGTTTAGGAAGTCTGACCGATCAGTTAACGGCACTGAAATATCATATTTTTGACCAAAAGAATTACACCATGGAGGAAATTTTGGAGGCCCTGCATTGTAATTTTGAAGGCTTTGAATCTTTGCGCGCCGCACTTATTTATCAAACACCAAAGTATGGAAATGATGATGAATATGCCGACCAGCAGGCCCTTCAGGCTTTTAATGCGTTTTATAATGCCGTGAATGGAAACGATACACCGCGTGGCGGAAAATACCGGATCAACCTGCTTCCTACAACTTCTCATGTATATTTTGGATCGGTCATGCTGGCCTCCGCTGATGGCCGTTTGGCCCGAATGCCCCTGTCAGAAGGCATCTCTCCTGTGCAGGGTGCTGATATCAAAGGCCCGACGGCAGTCATCAAGTCTGCAGCCCGACTTAACCATACGAAAACCGGTGGTACGTTGCTAAATCAAAAATTTTCACCGTCATTTTTTAATTCTGTCGATAGTTATCAGAAAATTACGGCCTTGATTCGTACCTATTTTCGCCTCAACGGGCATCACATTCAGTTCAATGTTGTGGATGCCCAAACTCTGCGTGATGCCAGAGAAAATCCTGAACAATACCGCGATCTTATCGTCAGGGTAGCCGGATATAGTGATTATTTTAACGATTTGGGCGATGATCTTCAGGAGGAGATTATCCGCCGAACAGAACAAGCATCCCTGTAAGTTATGCACAAAAGTACGCTTCGCTCCTCTTTATTGCTGCTTACTGCCGCTGCAGTGTGGGGGTTTGCTTTTGTGGCCCAGCGGATGGGTATGGAGCATGTCGGGCCTTTTACTTTTAATGCCATCCGTTTTTTCCTGGGTGGTTTATCGCTCGTGCCTCTGATTTTTATCTTCCCGGAAAAGCCTTCCCGATACGAGAAACAATTGTCGGCACGTAACCTTGCGCTCTGGGGCACCTTCGC
>RZYD01000453.1 GCA_009930445.1 Bacteroidia bacterium
GTTCATCAATCATCAACTCCGGGTATCCCAATCCTTCCTGAACAAATTTGGGCATAATATCAACAAAGATCGTCACAGGATAGGCCTCACTGTTCTCCGTTGACAGGCGTATCCGTCCCAGATAGGAAATTAAACCACTGGAATCGTTAATAAAAAACAATTTATCACCGAAAGTAGGCTGGCCGTAGCGTGCAATAATATGAGAAAAGAAATCATAACAATTCAATACATCTCCATCACTATGGATTTTCAACTCGACCATGGTATCACACACCGTAAATTGATAATCAAATTGTTTCCAGTATCCTGTCAGGTAATGTTGACGGATATGCTCCTCCAAATCGCCCTCTTTCCCGGGCATATAAACGGCTTCGCCAGCCAATCGCAGCAAAACAGTATCCTTCTGCATTTCCACCACTGCTTCGTCAAACAGATATTCCGCAATCCTGTCACGCTGATTACTTACCGACAAGGCCAGGGTTTTCATCTCGGCCCGTAATTTCTCTTTCCCGGCCTGAAGCAGGACAAGCCCCGATAGAAAAGAGAACAATCCCAACAGGAACACGACAATACCTGAATCGAGCTTTGCAGAAAAAAGGCCATAATGAACCATACAACTGATAAAAAAAAGTACAGAGGCAAAGAGAACAATTCCTTTAAACGGGCTGAAGCCCAACAGGCTGGCCATAATCGCCAAAACAAGAACACCCAAAAAAAGAAAGACGAACTCTTTTTTCGAAATAAAACGCTGACATAAATAACGCAAAGCTGAAATCGTAACCATCCAGGAAGAAAAAACCAACAGGGAAAGGATTAAAAACCCGATAAGAGAGTAGACATTCAGTTCAAACAAAGAGGTTAAGTCGAAACTGATGGTAGAATTAATCACCAGACTGTAAATCAGATGAAAAGAAAAAGCCTGAACAATAAGCAGGACGAAGATCGATATAAAACTCACAATCAGAGCACGAACTTTATTGCACGTACTACGTTTCGTAGCCCCTTTTACCTCCGTAAACCAGGCAAAAGCCACGATAAAAAACAGAATTGAAAAAACCAAAAGATCGCCCAGCGAAGCAAGTAAAAAGGAATGCGCAAAAAGGGAAGAACTAAATAATTCCGAATTTTTGATAATCGAAGGGAGTCCAATTCCCTTTAAAATAAACCCTAACAAAGCAATATCGGCACTAAACAATAAAGTCCGGGTTAACGGACGTGTACGAAACAACGGTAAAATCCGATAAAGATCCAGAATAAAAAGGGCAAAAAACAGTAGAGCCAGAAAGTAAGCCAGGGTAGACACAAAAACCCATAGGGCAGGGATGTATTCACCAAAGGTAAAATCCAGAGAAAAAAGATAATCGCCATTACTACTATATACGGGCTCACCGATATTTTCATCAAAAGCAAGCCGTGTTTTTTTACATAAAGAAAACCCTTCTGCAAAACCATTGATGAGGTATCTGTTTTCATAGTGATAATCAAACTTCACCGGAATTAATAAACAGGCCGTATAGTCGCCCCGGGAGAAAAACTTCAGAAATGACCATCCGTTTCCCGTATGAATAACGGTATCAGAGTGAATTCCAACCCATTGCTCTTCCGAAACAGGTGATTGATTATCAGACCAATATGACAATACTCCCTGATAAAACAAAAACAGATGGAATCCGGCTTCGTTCACTGCATTTTCGGTATCACTACCAAAAAGACAGGGTGACTGTAATTCGTCGGAAAAAAGGGTAGCAACAATTTGAATAGCTTTTTTTTCTTTTTGATGAAGTTGCTTTTGAAAGCAGGCTGTTGCCGATTCCGGGGCAGCAGACAGGCGGGCTATCGTTGTAGAAATAAAGACAATGGCAGCAAAACCAAGGAAAAGAATAAGCCTTAGCCAATGTCGCTTGATCCGGGAATAAAAATTGAAAAAAGAAGCCATCAGGAAACCAATATTTAAAATTAATAATAAACCAAAAGGGTTAACACCCTGAAACACATCAGTAAAACAACCTGTAATCACAACACCGGTCCCAGAAGACGGGCAACCGATTCAGCAAACCGGTGTACCAATGTTCTGGATTTCCATGCATTCTTATCAATTAATACGCTATTTTCCTTATCGGCACAAAAATCTTTCATCAGCTCAACCGAAAACGAATGACTATAAATTACAGCATTTATTTCAAAATCAATATCAAAGCTA
>RZYD01000454.1 GCA_009930445.1 Bacteroidia bacterium
ACCAGAGGAGCACACAGAGCAGCTATGATTTATTCCTTCATGGCAACCTGCAAAAAACATGATGTAAATCCTTTTGAGTGGCTAAAGAAAGTGCTGGAGGTTATCCCTGACCACAAAGCAAACCGTTTACACGAACTCCTGCCACAAAACCTGGAACTGTAATTTCCAAAACCATTAATAATATTTTACACACAACAACCTACACGGGGTTGGTAGGGTGGATACATTTAGACGGTGTAAAGATAGGGATTTTTTTGGAGAGGGGGGGGTATTATGATAAATTACTATTCTTAGGCTATTTGAATACTATAATATTTAGGTTATTTATGTATTTGTAAAATAATGTTACAATTTTACTCCATTACCATCACCTTACCGGTATAAATCACCCCTTCAATTTCAGTTTGATAAAAATAGAGACCATTGGGTTGGTGGTTACAATTCCAAACAATCTTCTCCTGGTATGGTTGAATCTGTATGGTTGTGATCTCCTGACCCAGTCGGTTAATGATGGTTAGGTGACTTGTTTGGGAATTGTGTGGTAACTCAAAGACAACCTGGTTGTTTGACGGGTTTGGATAGGTTGATATTTCTGACTCTCTGGGAAGTGTTTCAATATCAGTCGTCGGATCGTAAAGCCTGAATACCCATGCAGACTGACCATTGTTAATGGGATATGGCTCACAATCCACATCACCGGAATGATTATCTGGATCATGGATTATGGCTGATATGATAAAATCTCTTTCTCCCACTCGTTTGATTGCATTTGTCTCATATACTGAGTCTAATCCAATTGGTCCAACAACCTTATTCCATATTATCTCTCTATCACTATTTAATTCTACGACCCATGTGTTATAATAGCAGTTTGCATAAGGGCAGTGAGTCTGATTTACATCCCCGTCAATCGAGTTAGTAGCCCCAAAGATTAATACATTTTCATCTTCAGTGAAAAATGCATTTCTAAAAGTTTCATCTCTGGTTCCTCCAAAACACTTACTCCATATAATTTCACCATTAGATGAGATTTCAAAAAGCCAGGCATCCAATCTATCTGAATGATTATTTGAGATATTGCCATCTACTGATTTTGTCATGCTCAGAACATAATAGCCAGTACCATACGGGATAATGTTTTGGACTATGTCCATGTTACTTCCCCCGTAGCAACCCTGCCAGATTATATCGTGTGTAATAGGATCCAGGGCAACTAACCATATATCTGAACCTCCGTGAAAATCACCCTCGATCATACCACCGATGGAATTTGTTGCTCCAAGGACGATGCATGTTCCATCATCTTTAAGAAAAATATTTTCAGAATTCTGATATGATTCATTCCCAAGCGTCTTCTCCCATATTATATCTCCATTTGGATTAATCTCGCATACCCAAATGTCCGACTCTCCATAATACTCACTAACATCACCACCGGCAGCACCTCCAAAATCCATGACAAAGATCAACCCTCCTGACGGTGTTACTTTGGCTGCATCAAGGCTTTGGGTTCCTACGCAACCATATTGTTTTTCCCAAAGGATATTTAAATCCAGATCTGTTTTAACAATCCAGATATTGTAATAACCTCCAACTGGGTCTGATTGTACGTCTCCATCTGTGGACATTGTCTGTCCAACAAAATAAACATAATCCTCATGAGTTTCAATGTCTAAAAATAAATCGCCATCAGACCCTCCAAAACACCTTTCATTTATTATATTTCCAAAACTGTCGAAAACAACAACCCAGGCATCAGCTTCACCATGATAATTACTAAAGGCATTATTGTTTTCTGTTACAGCTAATGAAATAACTGTATTTTCGTTAGGTAAAACCTCCAAAGAATACGCTTTACTGTGATAATAATCAGCTCCATAGCATTGGCCCCAACCTACAACCAGTTCCTGAGCAGAAATAAAGGTTGAGAATATTAGGCATAACCCTATTAATATTGATTTCATAATTTTATAAATAGAAATTGTGGCAGGAAATTAAAATTCCTGCCACAATATAGTGATTATTTGATGATAAGTTTCCCGGATTTCTCGAAATATTTCGTTTTTAGACTATAAATATAGCTTCCGGGTTGTAGGTTGCGAGAGTATAAATTATTTTGTGTAAACACATGAAAACGCTTTTTAATTTAGTTTACATCTTGATTCAAAAATAGTTAAAAATTGGTGAAGAATAATTCC
>RZYD01000455.1 GCA_009930445.1 Bacteroidia bacterium
TACCTATAATATGCCGGATGGAGTTGATCAAACATTTTTAATTGCCCCTTCGTTTTTCGAATTTCATTCGTCGGATGAAAGTGTCGCTGTGGTGAACCAACAGGGACAGATTACCCTGCAAGCGGCAGGAGAAACCAGGATCACCGCCAGTATTGACGGAATACTGGCAGAAGGTTCGTTAACCCTGACTTCTACGGGTGAATTTGAACATGCACCAACCCCTGTTGTCGATTCTGTAAATGTGATTTCTATTTTCAGTGATGCCTATACCAATGTTCCGGTTGATTTCTATAATGGATACTGGGAGCCTTACCAAACTACCTTATCGGCTGATTTTGAAGTGAATGGAGATCATATTCTCAGTTATCTTGATTTTAATTTTGTAGGTATCCAATTTACCTCGCCGGCTATCAACGCATCCGAAATGACACATCTTCACATGGATGTGTTTGTTCCTGACGCAGTAAACCCGGCGGATAAACTGATGCTACAACTGGTTGATATGGGTGCCGACGGTACTACAACCGAGCCCAATCCCACATTTACTTACACGATTGACGGCACCACCTTACAATCTCAGGCATGGGTGAGTATTGATATTGACCTTTCGGGGATGAGTAGCAAAGAACGGTTTTTTCAAATTATCATGGAGAACCTGCAAACCTCCCTCTCTGCATTTTATCTCGATAACATCTATTTATATTATGATGATACAGGAGGAGGCAGTGTGACCGAACCGACAGAAGCCGCACCTACTCCTTCCCACGACGAAGCCGATGTGATTTCTCTTTTCAGTGATGCCTATAGCGACGTTACGGTAGATACCTGGCGGACCGATTGGTCATCGGCAGTACTGGAGGAGCTATTCATTGCTGGAAATGCAGCAAAAAAATATTCCCAACTTGATTTTGTTGGTATTGAAACGGCTTCCAACACCATCAATGCTTCAGCAATGACGCACTTTCACATTGATGTATGGACGGCTGACTGCACGCAGTTTTCTATTAAGCTGGTGGATTTTGGTGCCGATGGGGCCTATGATGGCGGGGATGATACGGAACACCAGATCGATTATGCTTCTCCTGCGCAGGGTCAGTGGATTAGTTTTGATATACCCTTCTCCGTGTTTGTCAACCTGACGGCCAGAGAGCATCTGGCCCAATATATTCTCGTGGGTCAACCCACAGGGGCTACCACAGTTTATATCGATAATGTTTATTTCCATAAATAGTATTTACCTGAAAAATAGTTGGATATGAAACTAAATAACAGATTGATCAATTTTATCGCCGTACTATTCCTGTTCTTCGTGGCCGGGAGTTGTGAGCATTCATGGGAAATAGAAGAACGCGACTGGGAACTGACCTGGCAGGATGAATTCGATACCGATGGTGCGCCTGACCCCACCAAATGGGCTTGTGAATTAGGAGGCGGTGGATGGGGCAATGCCGAGTTGCAACGCTATACCGATGAGAGCGACAATATAAGTATTGAAGAGGGCGTGCTTAAAATTACGGCGCAACGAAACGGGAATATGTTTACTTCTGCGCGGTTAATTTCCAAAGGGCTGTTTGAACAAACTTACGGGCGTTTCGAAGCACGTATCCGGCTCCCCTATGGCCCTGGTATTTGGCCGGCATTTTGGTTACTGGGTAATGATATTGATGCTGCCGGATGGCCTCAATGTGGCGAGATTGATATTATGGAATTCCGGGGACAGCAACCCAATATCGTTCACGGCAGCCTTCATGGCCCGGGTTATTCCGGGGGTTCGCCGATTACAAATAGTTATGGTTTTGAAAACGACCGGTTTGATAAAGACTATCACATTTTCGCCATAGAATGGGGGGAAGATTTTATTCATTATTATGTGGATGATCGTATTTATCAGGAAATTACCTTTGACGAGGTGGAGGCTGAAGGCGACTGGGTTTTCGATCATCCTTTTTATATCCTCCTTAACCTGGCTGTGGGAGGCAATTATGTCGGCTTTCCCACCGATTCCACGCCATTCCCCCAAACCATGTTTGTCGATTGGGTGCGTGTTTATAAAGAGGTTCAATAAGCCATAATTTTTAAAAATAAGTAAAATGCAAAATAAAACAGCTGTAAAAGACAGAGTTCCGTTAGGACAAAAAGCCGCTTTTGGTGCAGGTCATTTGGTGAATAATCTATTACCCGGTTCATTGGGCGT
>RZYD01000456.1 GCA_009930445.1 Bacteroidia bacterium
CGTGAAAAATTTCCAAGGAAGGAGATATCCCATTTGGGGGAGAGCGAATAATTCAGCCATCCCTGCAAGTCAGTAAAAACCGGTTGATAGTCACCCTTGGTATCCAGGCCCCTAAGAATATATTGATTTGATTTCTGGCGGATTCCAAAAAGAAAGGAAAGGCGTTTATTTTTCGATATTCCTTCAAGATGAGCGGAACCGCCAAGCAGGCTCAGGTCGAGAGAGCCCGCGAAATCAGAAGGTCTTTTATAAGTAATATCGAGTACGGAAGACATCTTATCGCCATATTTGGCATCGAATCCACCAGCGGAGAAGCTTATGGAAGAAACCAGGGCCGGATTAAGAAAGCTGAGCCCTTCCTGATTTCCCGAGGAGACCAAAAAAGGGCGATAGATTTCAATATCATTCACATACACCAGATTTTCGTCAAAATTTCCACCGCGGACAGAATACTGAGAGCTTAACTCATTATTTGATGAAACGCCAGGCATGGTTTTAATCATGGATTCCACGGAACCGGTTACACTGGGGATAACCCGTACGTTTTTGGGATTGATCCGTTCGAGTGTAGAATGCCGGATGCGGGTATCTTCAATTACGACATCCGGGAGCGTTTGTGTTTCCGATTCCATCACAAAATCAAGTGTATAAACCGCTCCTTCATGCAAAGAAATATCAACGCCGGAGGACGAAAAGCCAATATAGGAAACCACAATGCGGATTTCTTTTTCAGCCGGTACGGAGAGTTCATATTTTCCGTCTGCATTGGTTGAAGTACCACCGGGGAGGCCTTGCACAGTAACATTTACCAATTCCAACGGTTTCTTTCCAGTATCCGTAATCACACCCATCACCGTGGCCTTCTGAGCGATTGCGGAATACGTAAACAGAAAAAAAAGAAGAAATAAAAGAAAAACCTGCTTCATGTGTTATTTTTCCATCCATTCTTCCGGTTTCTCCCACTCCTCCCAGTTATCAGACTTCTTCAGTTCATCAAATTTGTCTGATTTTCGTTTAAATTCGCCATTTTTCCAGGCTTTGATAAACTGAGCCCATGCAAAAGGATTCAGCAGGCTGATGGGCTGGGTTTGTCCGGCATAATAGAGTTTGCTTGTTTGCTGATTAATATAATTCTTATAGTTCATACTTCCATCCATTTCATATTCCTTGGCGCGGGCTAAGAGTTCAGACTGCTCAAGGTTTTTCCGGGCAATTTCGTAGTCATCGTCGGGAATATCAAGATGAATGAAGGCCTCCCGGAACTGCTCCTTCGAGGGCCACGGATATATAACGGTTTCCTGTAATAATATTGTATCGGACGACATTACCTGAATCAAAGAATAGCGTTTTTCTGTAATGGTATCGGGAATCACAAAATCGACAGGTTTGAAACCCACCGCAGAAAAATGGATGGTATCGCGCTTAATAGCCACAAAAGAAAAAAAGCCGTAGGAGTCGGCGATAGTACCACTTTGGCGGTTTTTAACCAAAATAGTGGCAAAAGGAACGGGATTCAGGCTATCAGCGGTTACAATAACGCCGGAAAACTGCACCAGGTCGTTATCTGTAGCCGTATTGGATTCGCCCGACTGTGATAAAGCGGTGAGGGAGAACAGTATCAGCCCTATAAAAAAAATATTTTTCAGCATAGAAAGACAAAAGTAAATGATAAAACCGAAAAAACACTCCTAAAAAAAGTTAAGAGGCTTGTTGCTCGCCAAAAAAAACCAAAAGGCATAGTTAAGGGCAGTAAAATCAGGTAAACGGGTGTATTGGGGGCCGCATAAAGGGAGGTTATAAACAAAAAAAGGCCTTCGCCATTCAGCGAAAGCCATATCTGAGATTTTTTCGGTTTTCTATTTAAGGTAACCCTTAACTCGTGCTTCTTTAAGTACAGCAGAGATGCCATTCTTATTAATGGTACGAATGGCAGACGTTGAAACCTTTAGAGTAATCCATTTATCCTCTTCAGGGATGTAGAACTTCTTTGTTTGGAGGTTCGGATAAAATTTTCTTTTGGTATGAATGTTTGAATGCGAAACATTATTTCCTGTAAGGACTTTCTTTCCGGTTATCTGACAAATTCGTGACATCGTTCTATGTATTAAGTCTATTTCTAAAATGGAGTGCAAAATACGGTATAATTATTCAAAAAAGCAAAAGAGCCTTCATTTTTTTTGAAAAACTTAAT
>RZYD01000059.1 GCA_009930445.1 Bacteroidia bacterium
TAACGAAAAAGGATCCGGTATCGGACTGCAACTGGTGAAGCAGTTTATCACCATAAACCACGGACAGGTGTATGCCCGTTCCAAGGTTGGGGAGTTTACGGCTTTTATTTTTTCGCTTCCCTTAAAAGAAACCCGGTAAGCCGCAGATTTGTTTTTTTATACCGATGTGGTCAGGATTTTAGGAGTAGATTTAACAATGAGACACAGGTTGTATTTTTTTCTTTTCCTGCTCGTTATATCCAGTTTTCCTGTGACTGTAGCGAGTCAGGATGTTGTGTTTTCTGATTTTTGCCTTTCCGAGGCACATACGGGTTTTGTTGTGGTTGAAATCGATTCGGGGCGGGTACTGTATTCGGTAAATGGCAACAAGCTGTTTGCTCCGGCATCCAATACTAAGTTATTTACCACTGCTTATGCTTTGCTCCGGCTGGGTGAAAATTTTCAATGGGGCACGCCGGTTACAGGGTACGGAAAGATAAAAAGGAACGGCTTTTTTAAAGGGGCGCTGGTAGTCAGCGGCAATGGCGATCCAACTTTCTCTTCCGTAACGCATCCACATTTTTGTCCGGTTTCTGATCAAATTGTTACGCTTCTGTTACGGAATGCCATTACCCGGATTAAGGGAGATATTGCATTTGGGTTTACTCCAAAATGCTCGCCTGCAGTACCATCGAGCTGGTTGCTGGATGATGTGAATAAACCCTGGGGCGCAGGGGTGCATACCATAAATTTTAATAACAATGTCCGATGGTTTTTCAGGGATACGGAGGTATGGGATACTGCACAGATTTCGCGAAAGGTAAGTACAGTAATAAATCCTGACCCGGAAGGAACTCTGGCCGGTTATCTGAAATTTGCCCTGAAAAACCGGGGGATACCTTTTCAAGAGCACCCATGGCCTGCACGGCCCAAAACCATGGTTTTTACCGATACTGTTTTTTCAGCTGGGTTAGGTGAGATTATTCAGGAGATAAATTTTTACAGCAGGAATATGTGGGCTGAGGCCTTACTCCTTCGCGCTGCCCTTCATACCTCCCTTTGTCCGGATTTTGCTGCGGCTTCCGACAGCTTATCGGCATACTGGCGACAGCAGCTTGGACTACCGGGAGGTGTTTATTTTTATGATGGCAGTGGATTAAGCCCCTACAATGCAGTAACCCCAATGGCCGTGGTGCAGTTGTTGAATACCATGGCTGCTACACATTTTTCGAAGATTTTTAGTGCTTCTTTACCTTTAGCCGGGCATGAAGGTACCGTGAAAGATATGGAAATTGTGCTCCCTGACGGGAGGTTTGTACGGATGAAAAGTGGTTCCTTTACACGGGTAATTTGTTATTCAGGGTATGTTTTTTCTTCCGGTGATGCGCCCTTGTATGCCTTTTCGTTTATGGTGAATGGATATCGCGGCTCACAAAAGGAAGTCAAAAATGCAATGGCGCATTTTTTATCCGTTTTTTTCCAGTCGATGGAATAAGAAGTGGAGCTGGCGGGAGTCGAACCCGCGTCCAAACAAGTGACAAAAGTGCTTTCTACATGCTTAGACTATTATTGGTTGTCGGGAGAAACCCGGAAACAGTCACCCAAGTTTCACCGTATCCCTTAGTCTTAATGCCGTGTCAGGGAATCACGGCATGCAGCCTGAAATTGCGAGCACCCCAGAACCGAACCGGAATCAGGCAGATCCATCCGCGGAGTGTCTCGTCACCAGCCCTGGGCCGGCGATGAAGCGCTATCTACTAAACTTCGATTACGCAGCGAGAGCAAAATTATTTTCGCCAATTATAGTTTCACAGAACGTTTTTACGGGACAATCTGCATTCCCCGGCATGCTTACAAATCCATCATCCTTGCTGTCAAAACCAGTCAGCCCCAAGAAACATGTATTGTAAATAAATCACAAAGGCGCAAAGGTACAAAAAAGATACCAAAGGAGATTCCAGCATTGAAAAAAAATAAAGGCTGCCCAAAAGCAGCCTTCTATTGTATAGGTATTTTCGTTTACAGCAAACGTAATTTTTCCCATTCTTTTTTCCTCGGGTTAACGCACATCACGGGTATTTGTGGTACATTAAAAATCATATCCTCGTCGTAGGAACCGAGAATGAATTTGGTTAAGTTTTTATCCGGATTGGTCATGATCAAAATCATGTCGGCATTTTTTGCTACCGCAAAATCAATCACCTGTTTAGAGAAGTTTCCGGCGGTGGCCACTTTTATATCATAGGCCACATTATTTTTGTCGAAAAATTCGCTCATGATCGACACGGCTTTACTTACCTGTTCTTCGGAAGCTCCGATTTGATAAATATGGATGGTTGCGTTGAAAGCGTTAGCGATCATGGCAGCATGCCGTGTTTTTTCCATTGGACCGGCCTCGCTGGTGACTGGCAGCACAATGTGTTTGGGCGCGTGGTTAAAAGGCCTTTCCTGAACAACTATCGTCGGCATATACGCGCTGGTAATCACTTTGATGGCAAAACTACCGGTGAGGTGCTGCATGCCTGTTTTTCCGTGTGTGCCAAGAAAGATAAGTGCGGCATTCAGTTCTTCAGCGATCTCAGCGATATCGGTGAAGATACTGCCTTCTTTAATTTTGTATGCTGCTTCAATCCCATATTCCTTTTTCAGATCTTCCACCATGGCATTCATCTTATCATCCAGAGACGAGGTGGCCAGGTTTTCCTTTCTTAGGTAGTTACGGGTATCCGTATTAATGATATGAAGAAGATAAACTTTTGCACCCATTTCACTGGCAGCTATAGCAGCCTGTTTCATTGCATTATTGCACACTTCTGAGAAGTCGGTTGGAACAAGAAAGATTCGTTTTGATTTATTTTCCATGGTAATCAGTTTTTCTGTACACAAATATAGATAAAATTTTTTATTGAACTTAAAAAGGGATGAATTTAGCTTAACGTTTTTTCAGAAGTTGATAGAGCTGTTTAAGGTTGTGTTTTTTTCCCGTGTCACGTAAGTTTTTTGAAAAGGAGGTAAAATAGCTGTGCGATTCCATGAATTCGATTTGTAATTCGTACCATTCGAGCAGGCTGGTATTTTTGATGTCAAGTCGGTTCCACTCCAGCCGCAGGCTTTGTCCTATCCAAAAGAAATCATCCCGCCCCAGGTAATCCAGATCGGCATCGCAAAGAATTTTCTCATGGAGACTGGTGGCATGTTGAGGCAACTCGGTGGTCAATATCATTTTGCTGATTTGCGTTATTTCTGTTGCGGAATAGTGCATCTGTGGCAGTACCTCTTCCACAAGGGCAACACTGGCTTTTTCATGTCCTTTGTAGGTTACCATCATCCCTGAATCGTGGTAGAGAGCTGCCGTTTTGATCAATGTTATTTCTGTCTCTGCACATTTCTCTCCTTCCGCAATACGTGTAGCTGAGTTCAACACATCGAGGGTATGATCAATGTTATGATAGGTGAGTGCAGGCTTTATCTCTTTTACCATTCTTGCGATGATATAGTCTTTGGCTTTATTATAATCCATACATATAATTATTAATGATTTTATTTTATCGCTACCCCATCCCAGTTTTCAGGGATATCTGTTTGTTGATATTTCCTGCATCGCTCCAGATAAAGCGGCATTACCGGGTCGTTTGGATACGTTATGGCAAGAACAGCAAAGATTTCTTCTGCTTCAGCGAATTTTCTGTTCAGATAAAGCGTTATTGCTGAATCGAAAGAGGTCTGTGCCTGTTGAATAAAACGTAAACGTTCCTGATTTTCGTTTGTGAAGAGTTCAAATAATTTCAGGGTTTCTTTTTTTCCTCTGATTTCGGCAATGTCAAGAAACCGGCAGTTGGCCTTCAGTGTGGGCGAAAGGAGACGCCAGGTGTTTTCGGCAATGATGCAGGGGGTCTTGTAGTATTTTGTTAGCTCTTCCAGTCGACTGGCGGCATTTACCACATCGGAGATTACTGTTCCACTGATGCGGCCGGCACCGCCAACGATGCCCAGCATAAGTTTTCCGGTATTTATTCCTATGCCAATCTGAATTGGCAATTTCCCGTCGCGTCTCCGCGCTGCGTTGAAAATTTCGAGATGGGTTTGCATTTCGCGGGCAGCATTACAGGCATCGCGGGGCTCATCAAATAAGGCCATTATGGCATCGCCGATATATTTATCAATAAAGCCATGGTTATTTCTGATCACCGGTTCCATTAAGCCCAGATAGTGATTGATAAAATCGAAGGTCTCTTTAGGTGTCATTTTTTCCGAAAGCGATGTAAAAGAGCGGATATCGCTAAAGAGAACTGTCATTTCTTTTTGAATCTGATCGCCAAGCTCCACCTCTGTAATTTTTTCCTTACCCAGTGCCTGTAGGAGTGCTGTGGGAACAAAACGGCTGTTTGCTTCGCTAAGGGCCATAAGATATTGGATGTAATGTGCCAGTTTTGCCGACATATCGTTGTACCCCTGTGCCAGTTCGCCGATTTCATCATTGGTTTTTACATGGCAGTAGCTGTGTAGCTCTCCGCGTCCTGTAAGGCGCATTTTTTCTACCAAATCATTGATCGGTGTAACTACATATTGTGCATTCCATTTCACAATAAAAAACAGAAACAATATGGCGATTACCATTCCCGTAAAGATACCCAGAAACATTACGATCTGATCAAGTGCATTAATGTAGAAAAGCCCGGATAGTGTTTTTGCATCTCCCAGGGCATCCATCATGCCCGGCATTTTTGAATATGGCCCCATAAGTACAGCAATTTTTTCAGCTGATAAGGGCCCCAGGTCGGATATTTTCGATATGCCAAGGTATAAATACATCGACATAATGGCCAAAGGGATAATAACGGTAACCAGCGAAACAATACTTAACCTTCGGCTAATGCTTCCACCGGAACGCTTGAAAACGCTGACCCGAAGCTCTTCCTCCGAATAAATACAATCGAGGTAAAGCAGATGTACCCGGTGACGCTGCCAAAGAAAGATAAAAAAGCAGGAGAGGAGGCTTGCGGCCAGGCTAAGATAGAAATATTGCGTGTAGAGCTCACGCCCGATTTCATCCGCGAAAGCGAAGGTTTGAATTTGATATCCCATATACACATGAAGCAGGGTAAAGATAAACAGCAACAGTGCCGCACTGGCCCCCGGAACCCTGGTGATATTTTTTTTTACAAAGCGCTCCTGCTTTTCTGAAATGGGTTTTTGTTTTCTTTTTCTTTTCAGATAATTACGGAATGGTATATTGAGGGCGAAAAATAACAACGCCCCAATGGTAAGCAGTTTGAAGGATAATGTGAATGTATCTCCGGTACGATTTTCTGAGGGCTGGTTTTCATTCGAAGGATTGCTGTGTAATTCGAAGGTTAGGTTGTTGTTGAAAACGGATACGGAATCGATAATGCTTTTTTGTTGCGTTGGCGTATTGGCTGTTTCATTGGCTTTTTTGAGCTGAGAAAGCGCGTTTTGTTGTTTTTCAAAAAGCTCTGGTGCCTGCTTAAACCAAATAAAGCCCAATAACGGTAAGGTTAGGAAATAGTAAAAGAGTACAGCAACAGAGAAAATCCGTAAAATGTAGTACCGTTTTATTCGCTTTGGTTTCATTTCCGGGTTATTTAGTTAACGGATGGGCAAATTGAACTACATCATTTTCTGTAATTTCCCGGTCACAAAGAATAGCCAGTCGTTCCACCACGTTGTGTAATTCTCTTACATTGCCGGTCCAGTAAAGGTTTTGTAAGGCGTCGATGGCTTCCTCTGTAAAGGTTAGCGGCTGGCGCCCCATGTTCGCCGTGATGACATCCAGAAAATGGTGTGCCAGCAGGGGAATGTCCTCTTTTCTTTCCCGTAAGGGTGGAACAGCAATAATGATAACACTCAGGCGGTGGTAAAGATCTTCACGGAAATTGCCCTGACGGATTTCGTCGCTAAGGTTTTTGTTGGTTGCAGCCAGAATGCGGACATTCACTTCAATGTCTTTTTCACCGCCCACACGGGTTATTTTGTTTTCCTGAAGAGCCCGTAGCACTTTTGCCTGGGCTTTGAGGCTCATATCACCTATTTCATCGAGAAATAGGGTTCCGTTATGTGCTAGTTCAAAATCCCCTTTGCGTTGCTTAATGGCCGATGTAAAAGAACCTTTTTCATGGCCAAAAAGTTGACTTTCGATTAATTCTGACGGAATGGCCGCACAATTGACTTCAATAAACGGGGCTTTCGAACGGTTGCTGTTTTCGTGTAATGCTCTGGCAACCAATTCTTTTCCGGTTCCGTTTTCGCCTGTTATCAGCACGCGCGCATCGGTGGGTGCTACCCGCTCAATCAACTGACGGATCTGCGTCATGGGGGCTGAGGTTCCGATCATTTGATGCGTATCAAGGACTTTTTTTCGCAGGCGTTTGGTTTCGTTGAGTAGTGCGTTTTTGTCTAAAGCGTTGCGGAGTGTTACGAGCAGCCGGTTGAGGTCAAGTGGTTTTGCAATATAATCGTAGGCGCCTTTTTTTATGGCTTCAACTGCCGTTTCAATGTTCCCGTGGCCCGAAATCATGATAATGGGTGCTTCGGTCATCTCCAATGCTTTTTCCAGCACTTCAGTTCCGTCCATCCGTGGCATCTTAATATCGCACAGTATCAGGTCGAAGCTTTGGGCTTCGATTTTTTCCAATGCCTCAATTCCATCTCCCGCCTCGTCAATTTCATATTTTTCGTATTCCAGAATTTCTCTTAGCGTTCTTCGGATACTTTTTTCATCATCAATAATAAGTATTTTTTGTTGACTCATAAGGGTTGGATTATTCTGTTATTAATGCGCCGATACAATCATTCACGGAGGCAAATCCTTGTATGTCAAGGTATTGATTAATTCCTTCAATGATTTCAATGGTAATCCCCGGGTTAATAAAATTTGCGGTTCCTACTTGTACCGCGGAAGCTCCGGCTAAAAGGAATTCGATGGCATCGGAGGCCGAAGCAATCCCTCCAATTCCAATGACTGGTATTTTCACAGTGCGGGCCACCTGCCATACCATTCGTAGCGCTACGGGTTTAATGGCCGGGCCCGACAGCCCGCCCGTTATGGTCGATAATTTTGGTTTGCGCGAATTTACGTCAATGGCCATTCCCAACAGGGTATTGATCAGGGAAACGGCATCGGCTCCTGAATCTTCAACAGCCAGGGCTATATCCCCAATCGTAGTAACATTGGGTGATAGCTTAACAATCAAAGTTTTAGCATACACTTTTCTGACGGCCTTTGTGACTTCTGCTGCGGAGCTGCAGCGGGTGCCAAAAGCCATTCCCCCTTCTTTTACATTCGGGCAGGAGATATTCAGTTCGATGGCAGAAATATGATCCAATTCATTCATTATCTCTGCTACAGCCACGTAACTGTCTATTGTTGAGCCGGATACATTTGCTATTACCTTTGTAGTATACTTTCTTAACGCGGGATAGATTGCGTTGCGAAAATAGGCAATGCCTTTGTTTTGCAAGCCGACAGCGTTGAGCATCCCTTGGGAAGTTTCTGCCATTCGGGGATATTTGTTGCCTTCGCGGTGCTCTTCAGTAGTTGCTTTTACGACGATCCCGCCAAGGGCATTCACATCAATAAAATCGTCGAATTCAAAGCCATATCCGAAGGTTCCGGAGGCTGTCATTACCGGATTGTTCAGCGTTAGTCGATCGATAGTTACGGTTAATTGTGCCATTGGAGTGTTTTTGAATTAAATACCGGTCCGTCGGTACATACACATTTGTGTCCTTCAGTAGTTTCTGTAACGCAGCACAGGCAGGCTCCGATGCCGCAGGCCATGGTGTTTTCCAGTGAGACTTCGCAATCCACGCCACTCTCTTCGGCGATGGTGGCTACTGCTTTCATCATTGGGTCCGGACCGCAGGAATACACTTTCGAGTACTTCTCTTTGAGCTCCTGCATCACAGGATGGTCGGTAACAAAACCCTTGATTCCTTCGCTCCCGTCTTCAGTGGTGGTGAATAGCGTTCCCAGTTCAGAGAGCTCTTCTGTTTCCATCAGGTTTTCTTCGTCGCGGGCACCGATGAGGATATCACAGGATGCTCCGGCAGCGATAACCGACTTCGCCAGCAGCAAGAGAGGAGCAACACCGCATCCACCGCCTGTTAATAAGACCTTTTCTCCTTCAGCGGGCATGCAAAAGCTATTTCCCAGCGGAAGAATTACATTCATAGATTCCCCGGGCTGCAGGGAGCCGATACTGGCGCTGCCATTTCCCTTTATCTGGATTAAGAAAGACACCGTGTTCATCTCCATGTTGTAATCATGAATGGAGAAAGGTCTTCTGAGAAATGTACCGGCAGTATCTCCGGCGCTGATTTCCGCAAACTGTCCGGCAAGCAGTTTCGGTAGTTTTTTCTCTGAAGTACAGGTTAATACCACATGATGATTATTCAGGCTGGTATGTTTTATAACCTGCAGGTCAAGAATCTGTTTTTTTGTATGCATAGTATATTTCCGATTTTTTAAAATACCGGGTAAAAAAAAAGCCCTTACGGGCTTTAAAGATAATTATTTTTCTGATTTCTCAGCGGATTCCTCCGGGGTAGCATCCTTCATTTGATCCTCCTTGTTTTCCTCTTCAAAATTCAGGAGATTATTATCCTGCAATAACTTGTACCAGGTCAGGATTTTCTTGATGTGTGAGCTATAAACTCGTTCTTCATCATAATTTGGGATGACCGTTTTAAAAAATTCAGTTTGAGACCGGGTAGCGCCAATTTGGCTGTCGATAGAAGCGCCTGCAAGGTGGTCTGCGATTTTTTTGAAAACCTCTTTTAGCGGGAGATCTTCCTCCATCGTGAAGATGCTAATCTCTTCCAGTGAACTAATACGTTCGTGCGCAAAAACCGGGAATCGTTTATTGTCGATCAGCGATTCAACAATAAGGCCGTTTTTAACATTAGCCACCATTTTAAAGAGTCCTGGTTTTCCTGTAATTGATAAAATTTCCGTCAAATCCATACAATTTTTTCTATTTAGCGCGCAAATGTAGAAAAAAAAACATTATTCTCCGAAGCTTTGGCGAAGGAGAGATGATTGCTCCGCTAAATTTCCCCGGTGGGGGTATGGAGGCTTCGTGTCCTACCGCACTAACCTGTAATTTTTAAACTCACCCAACCTTACCCCGGTCAACCTCTCTACTGCATGCAACAAACTTTTCCTGAAACTCATCTTTTTCCGTGTGGGGTCGAAGGTGAAGTGCCAGTTTATGGCCTCAATTCGGGGCTGCATTACTTTTGGGTGCGTTCCTTTAAAGCGCTTCAGCCTGTCAATTTCACCATAATCAAATTCATCAACATCAGGGATATTGGTTCGTACCCAGTTATCGTCGTGCCATAGTTTGTTAAAAGTCTCCTGTTTGGCCTGCTGTATCTCTGGTGGCTTCACCCAGCCATAGTGGTGCATATATACAGGAATGAGCTTTGCAGGTAGAGGCTTCCCGTCCAGCCTGAATCCCTGTGCATCGCGGTAAGAACGGATGCGTTTGTCGTTGCGGATAATCCTGACCTCACGACGGTACCAGGATCGGGAGTCACCCACATAGTCGTATGATCCGTAAAAATGCAAATAGTTAACTACTAACCCAAGCACTTTTTTTTCATGGAGGTATTTTTTCATCTCTTTCCTGACCGTTTGGAGGCCATCTTCATGGAATATTTCATCTCCCTGAATATAAAATATCCAGTCGCTGTTGTCGTCCACAGCGTCCAGTGCTTTGTTCGTCTCAACTGCCAGCACTTTTCCCCCTTTCCGTAATGTGTCGTCCCACACGGTAGGTAGAATAGTAATTTTGTCGGACACAAGGGATTGAATGAGTTCTGCTGTTGCATCGTCCGATTGGCCTACGGCAACAATAAACCGATCGCATACCGGTAAAATGGAAGTTATAGCTTCTACAATCGGGTAGTCATAGGTGATAGCGTTTCGTATAAAGGAGATTCCGGTTACTTTCATGAAGAATAAATTAAATGCCTGTGTACGTATGGGGTGAGATGCGTTTAAGCTCTTCTTTAATGGCGGAGGTAATATTTAATGTATCAATAAAGCAGTGTAACGAATCTTTTGTGATGGTTTTATGGGTTCTGGTAAGTGCTTTAAGTGCTTCGTAGGGTTGCGGATAGCCTTCACGGCGCAGGATGGTTTGCACCGCTTCTGCTACCACCGCCCAGTTGTTCTCCAGGTCGGCATGCAGTTTCTCCTCGTTAAGAATGAGTTTACCAAGACCTTTTAGCGTGGAGCGGCAGGCGATCATGGTGTGTGCAAAAGGAACACCAATGGTGCGGGTTACCGTGCTGTCGGTGAGGTCGCGCTGAAGGCGTGATACCGGTAGCTTTGCCGCCAGATGGGCGAAAAGTGCGTTTGCAATTCCCAGATTACCTTCGGAATTTTCAAAATCTATGGGGTTGACTTTATGTGGCATGGCTGAAGATCCCACCTCTCCCTCTTTAATTTTCTGCTTGAAGTAGTCCATGGAAATATACGACCAGCTATC
>RZYD01000457.1 GCA_009930445.1 Bacteroidia bacterium
GCTATTAATTGATGGTTTATCAGATATTGCAGAATTTGGACGGCATTGGTTGCGGCTCCTTTTCGCACATTGTCAGCGACAATCCAGAGATGAACCACTGTTGGCTGGAAGAGGTCGTTCCGGATTCTTCCAACAAACACCTCATCTTTTCCTTCGCAGAACAGGGGCATGGGGTAGGTTTCTTTTGCGGGGTCGTCCAAGATTGTCACACCCGGCATTTTTTTCAGCCATTGGCGTACATCATCGGCAGAGCAGGGTACAGCACATTCTACGGAAGCGCTGATGGAGTGACCACCTGTAACCGGCACTCGCACTACGGTAGCGGCAACTTCAATTTCAGGTGCCTGTAGAATTTTGCAGGTTTCATACACCAGTTTCATTTCTTCTTCCGTAAATCCGTTGGGCGTAAAAGAACCACCCTGAGGTATAACATTTCCATCTATTGGCCAGGGATAAATGCCATTGCCTTTTTTTCCTGATTTTTCAGCCATAAGTTGCTGAATACCTTTTTGCCCCGAGCCTGAAACACTTTGGTACGTTGAAACGGTAACTCTTTTTATCCCTGCATTCGCATGAATTGGTGCGAGTGTCATTACTAACTGAATGGTGGAACAATTCGGATTCGCAATAATCGAAACTCCGGGTTTCAGTGTGTTACCATTGATTTCAGGTACAACCAGCGGAACACCGGCCTCACGACGCCAGGCCGAAGAGTTATCGATAACAAGGGTTCCCTGATGGGCAAACTGTGGTGCAAATTCCTTCGATACACTTCCTCCGGCACTAAAAAGAGCTACTTCTGGTGCCAGCGCAATTGCTTTTTGTATGGTTTGTACTGCTGTTTTTTGGCCCCTGAATTCCACCATTCGGCCGGCCGATTTTTCCGAAGCCACCGGAATTAGCGTAATTTCCGGAATCGGAAGTGATTCCAGTATTTCCATCATCCGGCTTCCTACCAATCCTGTAGCACCAACAACCGATATTTTCATGGGTTATTTTTTCTCGATTTCTGTATTAAACAACAAAAGTATACTTTTTATCAGGAAACAAACCGTTTAAGGAATAAATACAAAACAGGTATGAAAAAATTTATCAACGCGTTGCGGCAATTCAGATGCAAACTATTGTTACGTATACAAATCAGCATTTTTTGTTTGTTTTTTTGGGTTCCGGGAAGGGTGGCTGCTCAGCTCAATGAAAATTTTTCCGATGGAGATTTCCGAAACAACCCTGAATGGTTCGGCGACACACTTGCGTTTCGGGTTAATGAAACGCAGGAACTTCAGTTACATGCGTCGGATGCCGGAAGTTATTGTTTATTTACTCCGAATATGCTTTGCGATAGTGCGGAGTGGTTGTTTCGCGTAGTGCAAAAATTTTCTCCTTCGGGCAATAACAATACAAGAATCTGGCTGATGCGCGATGAATCATCGCCTGAACAGGCCTTTGGGTATTATCTTCAGTTAGGAGAAGCCGGGACAGCGGATGTTCCGGAGCTATTTCTTTTTCAGGAGGGCGTGGCCACCTCCGTATGCCGCTGCAGCGGCCCTGATATTTCCGGATCGTCAGATTTCAATTATAAAATTACGCGTACTTCCGAAGGTATCTGGGAAGTGGGATATTTTACGGAGGAAGGAATATGGGTAGTGACCGGCTCCGGAGTCAGTGCAGTCATTGGACATACGGGTAGTTTTGGCATTCATTGTACCTGCACGGGCAGTAACAGCACAAAATTTTTCTTCGACAATTTTCAAATTCGGGCAATCGAGTACGACCTAATTCCACCGGAGGGCTATGCTGCTTTTCCTGAAACGGAACAACGGATCACCGCCGAATTCTCCGAACCCATTTTTCCTCCATCTGCAGAAATACTTTCCCACTACTTTCTTTCCCCTCCCGGCGTAACACCCATTGCGGCAGGCATAAGAGAGGAGCAAAATAATTGTGTTACCTTACTTTTCGAACAACCGTTAGCGGATAATACCCTTTACAATCTGGAAATTTCAAATCTGGAAGATTATGCCGGAAACCGCATGGAGATGGTTTATCTTTGGTTTACCTATCGGAAAAGTCGTCGTGGCGATTTGATAATCACTGAAATCATGGCCGATGTCAATCCCGTTCCACCTGGGCTTCCTGCACAGGAATACCTGGAGATTTATAATACAACATCCCATGCCATTTCCCTT
>RZYD01000458.1 GCA_009930445.1 Bacteroidia bacterium
AACTCTGTCCCCAGATTCAATAGTGTATGGACATAATGAATCGTAATTAAGTTGAATGTTTGAGACTGAATCAATAGAGAGATCCTGATTAATTTTCATAGCCATGCCTTTCCTCTTATTAGAAGTATATGGATTTTTCCATTCAAGACCTGAAACAATAATTGAGTTATCCTCACAAGGAGTTGTTGATTGATCATATATAATGACTCTTTTATTAAAAATAACAGAATCATAGCCATTAAAAGATTCTTCAAGCAATTCAATTTGCAACATGTTTTTTTGTGTTGAAGGAATTGCAATCGGGTTGACAATCATATATCCTTCGTCAGTCTTTCTTATCATATGGCATAGTCCTGTAGGAATGCTATCGGGAAGATATTGGATACTTCTTGTTTTTAATTCTCCAGTATATTTATCTATGGAACAGATAGTTGGTGTCGGTCTTGGTTCTTCCTGTGAAAGATAGTCATATCCGGTAATGAATAAATCATTATCAGTTTCAAGTTCAAAGCAAAAAACCATTGTGATGTTTTCATCAGGATAATCAATTATTGAGATATATTCTTCTTCTCCAAACTCATCAGTTTTTACAATCACGCCTTTTGGATACAGAAAGTTGTTTCCTGATACGCTATCCTGCATATAGACAGTTCCTGCGAGAAAAAACCCACCATCTTCGCTTGGGATGCAAGTCTCAAGTAAGACATTCCATTTATCCGGATGTTCATTATTTGGCATAATCTGGTTTATCCAAAGCAAATCTCCGTTTTCATTGAACTTCATTAGCTGTTCTCTCTCAAGAGGAACCTGACCAGCCCATTGACCAGCATATTTGGTGTGAACAACGATGTCATTATTGGGTAATACATGTATTTGCGAACCCCAGTGTCCCCAACTGCCAGGAATATTAAGTGAGTGGCACCAAATAAGCTCTCCGCAAGGATCAATTTTCATGATAGCAGTCTTAATTGTTTCTGTATTGATAGGAATATTACCCGAGTAATACATGTTCCCATTGTTATCAGTTGTCATCCATCCTCTTCCAAAATAATCATCAACTGAGTATCTCATCATTCTTGTCCATAATATTTCACCGTCAATGTTAGTTTTTGAATACCTGAAGTAATCCTGATCATCGTATCTATACATATAGTATCCACTGTCGTACGCATGGAAAGCCGATTGGACAACATTTCTATAACCATTCGTGTCGTCATAGATATGATCCCATTCTTGTGAAAAAGAAAAGCAAGGTGCAAGAATTAGTAGAAAGAAAACTATTTTTTTCATAATAAATATTAAAAAGTCACTACTGTACCAAAAATACAGTAGTGACCTGAGAATTACAAATTATTGAACTGTTATTATTTTGCTGAATACTTTATTATTGTTTTTAAGGATAATTAAGTTATACATGCCTGGTATAAGTTCCTGGATGTCTAATGAATGGTGACAGATATTTGAGTCTATTTGTCCACTCATGATTCTCTGTCCCATTTGATTCCAAAGTTCAAATGACGCGTTTGCCCCTAATTCAGGTAATTCAAGATTAATAACTTCATTCGCAGGATTTGGATATACGAGAATTTCTTCTTCCAAGGATGATGCAATAATTGGTTCCCATTCAATAATAGCATTTTTAAGCATGGATGACTCTACTATAGGCTCCGAATAGTTTATCTGTCCAAATTCCAATAAAATGTTTTTCGCGATAAGACCTGGATAATCCCCATTGTCAACTAAAGTTGTTAAAAGGGCCACTTGATTTGTCGAAGGGAATGTATAGTCATTACCAGAGAAGTAATCTGATGTAATTGTAATCAAGTCTACCATGTTTTGGTGGATATAAAATTCCTCTGAAGTTTCAAGTGTTTGATATATCTCACTCATTATCGAATTACATAAAGACAGGTTCTGTCTTTCTAATGATGAGTAAGCTGCCAAATATTTGGCAGAGCGGTCTGTTCTCTGTAATAGTCTGTTATATGCATTGTCTGAACTTGTCGGATCAGTAATGTCCTCAAGATATATTCTTGTAATATTTGTTTCAAGTTTATTGATATCCCGATAAAGCATATTTTTAACAGCAATATTGTTTTCTCTTGCACCTATTGATTCCTGTCCGGCTAACACTAAATCCCATTGGGTTTGTGTAAGTGCTGTGGTCCTGTTATTGAGCCCATTAAGA
>RZYD01000459.1 GCA_009930445.1 Bacteroidia bacterium
CCATCCGTCATAAAAGAAGCCAGATTAGTATATACTGCCGGCAAATCTGCGCGACATTGAATATTAACATCAGGTGGAGCAGTAATAACAGGTGCCGCACCACATACATAAAAAGAAAGACAAACCGGTTGAGTAAACCCAAGAAAATCTGTCACCATAACAGTAATATCATCATACCCCGTATAACCGGTTTCTGCAGTATACTGAAAGGTCAATGAATTGGGATAAATTTGGATATTTGCGGTATGATCCCCCTGAATAACATTGCTTATATAATGATTTCCTGAGCAGCTATGAGCAGAAAGCTCATGATAATAGGGAACATCACCACAAACAGTATCCACAAAATAGTCTACAGTAGGTTGTCCTGTAACCGGATGAAAAATATCAATTTTATCTTTAAAACTTGTGAGGTAACCAAAAGTTCCACCCGTAGTATTCCCAACAAACTGAGCCGCATGAAAATATTCTTCACATATAACAATATTCAGATCCTCCAGATCACTATTATCAAACTGAACAGTAGACCAATCGGGTAATCCCGGGATTGAAACTGCCGAAGCATGCCAGTTATAGGGATCGCCATTAAAGGTCAATGAGCTCAAACCAGAATTAGGAACAATGATAGTAACTGTATTGACTGTACTATTGGGAAAACGAATAAATTCAATATATTTATCACCCCGACACCCATCGATTGGAGCTGCTATTGCCATTCCTATCTCTCCATTATTCTGAACCGACCCAAACTGAAATAAATACGCAGGTTGACTTGTGTGTATATAGTGTCTTGATCCGTTGGGACCCAGCATATTATAAGTATAATAATCACCGGGCCCAATAATAGCGGCAGGCGTAGTTTCGCCATTTATAAATATTTGTGTATTTGATGTAACACCCACAATATTAGCATAATTAGAAGGGCTTGGATTATTATCATCACTCCCTCTGAAAATCACATATTCGGTGCCGATGGCACAGGATGAAACCAATTGATCAGCACCGCCATCACGCCCATCTCCACCTGTACACTGTCGTGAATGCTGTGAGCCTGAAACACAAGTTATTGGTTTGTTGGCAGTTATTAACGATCCCGTTACAGAACTATTATTATCATTATCAATAATCAGATAGGTTTCTCCGTAATTAAGTGTTACGGAATGTGATGTACCAATACCCTTCATTTCCGTAGCCAGATCATACTCAACAATTGTATTATCTTCTACAGCCATTACTGAAATAAAATGATTTTCCCGTTTGTCGGTATTTGGAGCGCCGCAAACATTAGTTTGGCTTCCGGCCCTGAATCGCATACCCAATGCCTGTTCACCTTTGATGGTAACCAGCATTTTATTGTTATCCGCTGCTATTCGATAAATAACCTGAAGCAATTGGTCTGTTTCAATAATAAGACCCCGATCATTTTCGATCGTATTGTAATTAGGAGTTTGAACAATATTATAACTCAAATCGATCTCCAAAGGATTACCATTTTCAACTGTATAGCTTTCGTTAAAAGTTGTACCATCTGCCGTTCTAATATTAATATGGGCCGTACCGAATGGTGAAGCAATAAAAAGCCCGGATGGGTTTGTGTAGATGTTAGGGTTATTGTTATAATTGGGATTCATTTGCCAAACGGGAGGCACAAAATAAAACATATTATAATTACACTCAATACGAAATGTTGCTGCAGAGCAAGGGCATTTGGGGTCATCTTCATCAATGGCCCCATCACCATCATCATCAATTCCATTATTACAGCACTCACAGATAACATCTATTATTTGCTGACAGGATGTACTGTTTCCACAATCGTCCGTGGCCGTCCAGATCCTGGTAATTTGATAAATTATTGCATCACAGGTGTTATTAAATTGCTGTGTGCTTTCTTCTACCATTACAATATCAACATTGGAATCACAGTTATCAGTAGCTGTAATTTCTGTACCAATTATTGGGGGTGCTGGCACGGGTTCACAAATATATTGGGTGCTGGCCGGAATTCCATAGAGCTCAGGTGGGGTAAGGTCGTGAATAACAATATCCTGAAAACAAACTCCCAAATTCCCATTTACATCATATATTCCATAGGTTCGGGTGATGGTTTTGGGACAGGTCATCCCATTATCCATTTCAGAAATTAAGGCAAAAGAAGAAAAATCAAGAGTACAGTTGTCG
>RZYD01000460.1 GCA_009930445.1 Bacteroidia bacterium
GGTAGCCTCGTTCGCCCTGAAGCTACCGGCTTCGGTGCTGTTTACTTTGCAAAAGAAATGCTCGCCACCAAAGGAGAAACTTTCGAAGGTAAAAAAGTAGCGGTTTCCGGTTTTGGTAACGTAGCCTGGGGAGCTATCCAAAAAATCACTGAACTCGGCGGAAAGGTCGTAACAATCTCTGGTCCCGATGGTTATATTTATGACCCGGATGGAATCACAGGAGAAAAAATACATTATCTGCTCGAATTACGCGCTTCCAACCAGGATATCGTGAAACCTTACTCCTATGAGTTCCCGGGTGCTAAATTCTTCTCCGGTAAACGTCCTTGGGAAGCTGTCGTTGACGTAGCCATGCCTTGCGCTACCCAGAACGAACTCCACAAAGAAGACGCTGAAATGCTCGTTAAAAACGGCTGTATATGCGTTGCTGAAGGAGCGAACATGCCTTGTACTCCTGAAGCTATCGAAATTTTCCAGGACAATAAAATACTCTTCGCTCCCGGAAAAGCGGTTAACGCAGGGGGTGTGGCTACTTCCGGCCTGGAAATGTCGCAAAACTCACTGAAATTTAACTGGAGCCGTGAGGAAGTAGACGAAAAACTCCATTCTATCATGATCAACATCCACAGCGCCTGTGTCGAACATGGCAAAGATGCAGAGGGTTACGTTGATTATGTTAAAGGTGCAAACATCGCTGGTTTCCTTAAAGTTGCCAACGCAATGCTCGACCAGGGAATCATTTAATAAATATTGGATAGTAAATTCGATAATTGATAAAACGCGGTGCTTTGGTGCCGCGTTTTTTTTTGTAAATTTGCTACCACCAGACCAGACAGTTTTTAAAACCTGTCTGGTCTAAACCAGAGCACCATGACAACATTCATCCTATGCATCGCAATCCTTATTGCAGGCTTTTTCCTATATGGTAAATACATCGAACGCGTTTTCGGCGCAGATAAAAACAACACCACGCCCGCGATAACCCTACGCGACGACATCGACTATATGCCCATGCCAGTATGGAAAGTCTTTCTCATTCAATTCCTTAATATCGCCGGGCTGGGCCCTATTTTCGGAGCTGTACTCGGAGCGGCGTATGGCCCGATAGCCTTTATATGGATTACTCTGGGATGCATCTTTGCAGGGGCGGTGCACGACTACTTCTCCGGCATGATTTCAATGCGCAATCACGGTTTTAGCATTACTGAAATTGTGGGCATGTTCCTGGGGAAGAACATGAAAACAATTACCATAATTCTAACAATGATTCTGATGATTATGGTAGGAGCAGTTTTTGTTACAGGCCCGGCAAAACTCCTCGAAAACCTTACAACCGGTGGTATCTCAATGAATTTGTGGATGATTATCATCCTCCTCTATTACCTCATTGCCACGCTTTTGCCTATTGATAAAATTATTGGCAAAATATACCCCGTATTTGGTTTTGCCTTATTATTTATGGCGGTAGGCATAGGTTTTATGATCATAAAAAACGGCCTGGAAATCCCGAACCTAACCTTTGAAAACCTGCATAATTTCCACGGAAATCCGGAAAAATTCAGAGTTTTTCCTATGATGTTCATCACCATAGCCTGTGGCGCTATTTCGGGATTCCATAGTACGCAGTCACCAATGATGGCGCGCTGCCTGGTAAATGAAAAACTAGGGCATAAAGTTTTTTATGGTGCGATGATCACGGAAGGTATAGTAGCGATGATCTGGGCTGCAGCAGCCATGGGCTTCTACCACGGCCCTGACAATCTTAATTCCGTTCTGGCATCCCACGACTTTAATGCGGCGGTTGTAGTGGATGAAATAGCACACAGTATGCTGGGCAAAGTGGGCGGGATTCTCGCGATCATCGGGGTTATCGCAGCCCCGATCAGCACCGGCGATACAGCTTTGCGCTCTGCACGCCTCATCGCTGCCGATTTCTTGAAAATCCGACAAATAAAACCCGTCAACCGGCTTAAAACCAGTATTCCCATATTCGCCCTGACCATCTTTCTCACCCAGATACGTTTCGATATTATCTGGCGGTATTTTTCATGGGCCAATCAAACTCTGGCCATGATAATTCTGTGGACTATCACGGTATATCTTCATGAAAACAGGAAACCCATATGGATTACACTTATACCGGCTATTTTCATGAGCATGACCACGATGATGTAC
>RZYD01000461.1 GCA_009930445.1 Bacteroidia bacterium
AGGCAAGCCCTACTGCAGGATGCTCGCGTGAGCTTCCACAACCAAAATTGTCACCGGCAAAAAGAAGATCGCCTTTGGCAACCCGAAGGTGAAAAGTGGGGTCAAAACCCTCAAACAAGTGTGGCATTATGGTTTCAGCATCGGAGCTAAGAATGGAATAAGTCAGGTTCCCGGCAAACATCTGATCCGTATTCAGGTTATCCACATCGGCATAATTCCAAACATTTCCTGTTTTTCGGTCGTCCGACTCACCGATGATAACCGTAGCCTGCTTCCCGCGTTTGTACGGAAATACTTCTTTTCCTTTAACGGTGCGTGGGTCAGATATTTTTCCGTGAATGGACGACCAGGCCACTGTGGCGGGAGAGGCTAAAAATATGGAAGCTTCCTTATTTCCCATCCTGCCAAGAAAATTCCGGTTGGCGGTTGAAATCACGGTGTAGCCATCCGCAGGAATTCCCTGTCCTGTTCCCAGGCAAGGGCCGCAACTCGGACTCAGCACATTTGCCCCTGCCTTTAATAAATCCTGAATATAACCATTCTCCATGGCGTCGAGGTAAATTTGTTTCGAAGCAGGAATCACCAGAAGCTGAAAACCATCGGCCACTTTGCGGCCCTTTAAAATGGCTGCAGCAATGGCAAGGTCTTCAAGGCGTCCATTGGTACACGTACCTATAACTCCTTGATTTAAAAGAGTTCCAGCCACTTCAGGAACAGACTTTACATTGTCAACATGATGGGGTGCAGCAACCAGCGGGTAGAGTTCAGATAGATTGATCGTCAGTTCTTTGGCATAAATAGCGTCATCGTCGGCCCATACGCCCTGCACAGGTTCGCCATAAAAATCAGCCAGCACCTGATCGGCCGGGAAAACAGCATTTTTTGCACCCATTTCAGAGGCCAGGTTTGCAAGTGTCATTCGTTGACTTACCGTCAAAGACGTAACCCCTTCCCCATGAAACTCAATGGACATATAATTGGCACCATCAGAGCTGATCATACCAATAATATGTAAGGAAAGGTCTTTGGCATATACCCCTTCCGGAAGTTTGCCTGTAAGGGTTATTTTCATGGAGTCGGGGACCAGAAACCAGGTTTCTCCGCGCTTCCAGATACCTGCCGACTCGGTGCGATCGATTCCGGCAGCAAGGGCATTAAAAGCCCCGGCCGTACAGGTATGACTATCGGAGCCAACAATCAGCATTCCCGGCCGGGCATGTTCCGACATCACCTGATGGCATATTCCATCGCCGGCGTCATGAAACCGCCGGATACCCTGATTTTTGACAAAATTCCGGATATCCTGATACTGTGTGGCCAGTTTTGAAGTTGTAGGCGGTGCATTGTGATCCAGCACTACCAACAGCTGATCAGGATCATACACCTTTTTGCCTCCCATTTTTTCAAAAGTTTTGGCAATACTGGCTGTATTGTCGTGGGTAAGCACCAAATTGGGCTTTTTAAACACGATACTTCCACATGCTGCACCCAACAGTTTCTCTACAAAGGTTTTACCTGCCATAACAATCATTATTTTATAGGGTTTATTTATTCGTTTTGCACCCCAAAGATAATGATTTTCCACTGCCTGCAGGCGGTTTCAAAATTTTAATAGCAATTAATTACCAATCATACTTCACTGAAACCAATACATAAATGGAATGAATAAAAACATTTTCCCGCGTATCATTTCTTAGGTTGAAACGCAGATTCCTGAGAAAAACAATAGGGACAGAATACCTGGAACGGATTACATATAAATCATAACCACTTTTTTCAGCGTATCGGGAAGCACCGGTTTGGTAATAAAATTATCACAACCCGCCTCGAGTGCTTTTTCTCTGTCAGAGTCAAACGCATAAGCAGTGAGGGCAATAATCGGTTTTTGATAACCTTTTTCACGCAAGATCCGGGTTGCTGTTAATCCATCCATACCCGGCATTTTAATATCCATTAGGATAAGATCCGGTGCTTTCTCTTCGACCAAACGGATGGCTTCACCGCCATCAAATGCTCTGAATACGTAATACTCTCTTCCAAGTACAATGTCGATTAATTGATAATTGCTATCATGATCCTCAGCTACCAATATCGATTTTTTCGTTGCTTCTGCCATATTTTGGGTTCGGTAATTTGGCTAAAAAGTCTTGTTGCAAAAGTAATATATTTTT
>RZYD01000462.1 GCA_009930445.1 Bacteroidia bacterium
CCGAACGTTAACTACAAAGCCTTTAAAACCTCCGGCGAAGTAATTGATGTGCATAACCCCAGCGGACTGCCCGATGCCAACCATCTCGACCACATTGAAGAACCTTATATTAATGCCCAGATCATTTCTCAGTCGGAATATGTGGGAGCAATTATGAAACTCTGCATCGACAAACGGGGAACACTGACCAATCAGGTCTATCTTACCGACGACAGGGTAGAAATCACTTTCGAACTACCATTGGGTGAAATCGTATTTGACTTCTACGACCGGCTTAAAAGCATCTCAAAAGGATATGCCTCCTTCGACTATTTTATTACCGGATATAAACCAGCCAAACTGATCCGCCTCGACATCCTGCTCAACGGAGAAATGGTAGACGCACTTTCGGCGCTGATTCACTTCGACCATGCCTACAATTTTGGCAAAAAAATCTGCCTGAAACTAAAGGAACTCATCCCGCGACAACAATTCGATATTGCCATACAAGCCGCCATTGGCGCAAAAATTATCGCACGCGAAACCGTGAAAGCGGTACGCAAAGATGTTACAGCTAAATGTTACGGCGGTGACATCACGCGAAAACGAAAATTGCTTGAAAAGCAAAAGAAAGGCAAGAAAAGAATGCGCCAGGTTGGAAATGTTGAAGTACCCCAAAGCGCCTTCCTCGCCGTTTTAAAGATGGACTAATTCCCGCTTTTCTTTTTATCGCATGGTTGTAACAAAAGGGAAGGGATCCCCGTCACTCTTCCGGAATCGAACAAAAAATGACAACACTGCAATACAACACCTGTGTAAATAATTATGCCGATGCGGTGTACCGCTTTATTCTCAAACATATACATGACAATGATAAGGCTCAGGATATTGTTCAGGAAGCATACACCAGACTCTGGGAAAAAGTAAGTGATGTGAATGCAGAAAAAGCTAAATCATACCTTTTCACAACAGCATACCATTATATGATCGATACCATCCGTAAAGATAAAAAACAGACCGTTCTTGACCTGATGCCGGAAATGTCAGGAAAATCAAAAAATGCCTATTCCGACCTGAAAAGCATCCTGAATGAAGGGATGCGACACCTACCGGAAATACAAAAAACGGTGCTGATGCTTCGCGATTACGAAGGCTACTCGTACGAAGAAATCGGTGAAATTACAAGCCTCAACGAATCACAGGTTAAAGTGTACATCTTCAGAGCCCGGAAAACGCTTAGAAACTATATTGGTAAACTGGAAAACGTAATTTAAATATGGAGATTAACAGAAATAACTATGAAGCCTGGCTACTTGACCTTCTTGAGGGGAACCTTACCCCCGGACAGGAAGCCGCGGTCATGTCATTTCTGGAAAATCATCCGGAGCTCAACACCAGCTTTGACCCCATTACGGAAATAAAATTACCTGATAGTTGGCCAACGGCTCCCTCCAACCTGCATGGAAAGCTTAAACGACCTGTAATTACCCCTGTAAATCAAATTAACACCCATAATTACGAGGATTTTTTTATCGCCTGGCATGAAGGGATTCTCCGCCAGGATGAAAAAGAATCTGTTCAGCTTTTCCTTACTGAAAACCCTGCCTATAACGAAGAATTCAAACTCTATGGCGCAATTAAACTCAGTCCCGCTATGGAGATTACCTTTCCGGGAAAAAGCAAATTAAGGAAAACATCGGTTATTGCCTTGTATTCGCGGATTGGTGTCATTTCTTCCGTTGCTGCAGCATGTATTATTCTGCTGCTGGTGCTGAAACCTTTTACCAAACCGACAGTGACCAACGACAAAATTTCCATGCTCCAAACCCGGCCGTTTATTCTTTCCCCCAAGGCACCAAAGCTCGAGATGCGGCCCAATTCATCCACAATTTTTCATTTTGAGACACCGGATAATTTTCCGGGACAAAAACCTGCCGCCGTGGCACCCCCTACCCTGACACAGGAAATCAGTCCTTTACCAAACCTGCGGGCTGTACCCCTTCCCCGAAAAGCAAATCAAGAGCTGATTCCTCCTAAAAATGAATATCTCGCTCTCGCCGAATACCTCCGTATACAGGAAGAGATGGAGCAGAATGAACCGGTGGAAGAAAACAATAACGGAACACTGATCGGAAAAGTAATACACGGTTTATCGAAAGACCTTGGCAACGGTAAGGATAAAATGACCTTT
>RZYD01000463.1 GCA_009930445.1 Bacteroidia bacterium
TCTGAAAGGGCTGCATTCAACATCGTTAGCAATTTGTCCACATCAACGGATGCGGCTTTTATTCCTTCTTTTCCCATAATATTATTGTTTTTTGAATTATTATAATGACCAAATATACTATTTTATTTGGGAAAAACCATGAATCCCGCAAAATAATTTACGGGAAAAACCCCCTTATCCCTTTCTGAAAATGTAAATTTCAAAAAAATCCCTTCTCCTTTCTCCCTTCTTAAAAAACCAAAAAAACACTTACTAATCATCGGCATTCTCATACAAACTGCTTCTTATTCCCTTAATTCCCGTGCGTTTATGGAAGAAAATTTTCATAACACCGTATTCCCTGGCTATCAAGGTCAGTTTCCATTTGAGCCGGTGAAATCAGAATAATCAACAATCCAGCGAAACCATCAATGAAGCATTCCAATAAATTGTATTTTAGGAACCAAAAAATGCAATCATTCGATTATCAAAAGAATTAACTATGTGCGGAAGATATTCATTTGCGGCGCTGGCAGAAGAGGTTGAAAATCGCTTTCACATAAAAATTGACGGAAGCACCTGGAAGGTACGATATAATTGTGCCCCCACGCAGGATCTCGCCGTTATCACCAACGAAGAGCCTGAAAAAATCGCATACCTGCGCTGGGGCTTAATACCATCATGGGCCAAAGATCCGGCAATTGGCAATAAACTTATTAATGCGCGATCCGAATCAGCAGCAGAAAAACCGGCATTTAAAAAAAGCATATCGTCGCGTAGATGTCTGGTGTTAAGCAATGGTTTTTATGAATGGAAAAAAGTCGGTAAAACAAAGATACCGATGTTTATCACCCTGAAAGAACACCCTTTGTTTGCGATGGCAGGAATCTGGGATCGTTGGGCTGCACCGGGAGACATTAATATTGAAACTTTCTCCATCCTCACCATGCAGCCCAACGAAATCATGAGTACGATACATAACCGGATGCCTGTAATTCTGAGTCCATCGATTGAAAGAAAATGGCTCGAAACTTCCGACCCGGAGATGCAGAAAAAACTCTTTATTTTCCCCGACAGCTGTGCCATGCAAATGCACCAGGTGAGCACTTTGGTGAATTCTCCTGCCACAGATCATCCCGACCTTATCCGGCCAGGTGGAGGTGAACAGGCTTCAATATTTTAAATTAATGTAAAAACTTGTGAGCAGCCAGGAAACTCCAATCGTTTAATTGGCAAATAATTCACATACCTGAACGTATTCTGAAGCATCGTTTTATTGGATGCACCGTGACCGACAGCGAACTGTAACTCTTCCTCAGGCACAACAAGGGTAATGGCATTTTTCTTTTCCGGGTAATCAATTTTTTGATAGATACGTTTCCATACCTCCGTCAGTAAAAGCTCACGGAAAGCCACATGGAAAGGTCCTGCCAGCAGGTCATCTCCATTTAGAAATCCCTCTGAAGGATGCAATCCCACACGAATAATCTCCACACCGGCCTCCTCAAACAGCAGGTATGGCTTTATACTGAATTCAATGGCTTTTTCGATGGTCAAAGCTTCATAATCACCTGATCTCCACAACATCTCCAATTCTGTATCCTTCACTACAAGGGTTGGATAGATACGTGTGTTCTTTGCTCCAAGCGCAATGATTCTCTTTGCAGTGTATTCTGATTTTTGTGGTGTATCGCCGGGCAACCCGGTCATCATCTGCAAGCCCAGGTCAAAGCCATGTTCATTAATCAATAATGCAGCATTTTCCACATCTTCAACACTGTGCCCGCGACCGGAAAGTCGCAGTACCTCCTCATCAAAACTCTGTGCACCGAGTTCAATAGTCCTCACATGACAGGCCTTTAAAACCGCCAAAATCTCTTTTGTAATATAATCTGGCCGTGTAGAGATTCTGATTGAGTGTATAATGCCGCGCTCAATATAAGGCCTTACAATCTCAAGATACTCTTGCTGTTGACTGATGGGGATACCGGTGAAGCTGCCACCAAAAAATGCTACTTCGAGGTGAGGAATACCTTTCAGGGTGACCAGATGCTCCTCTATGATTTTTTTTACCTGCGCGGTGGATGGCGCCTTTGCCTTTCCGGTAATATGGCGCTGGTTACAGAACACGCATCTGTGGGGACACGCCTCTTCAGGGATAAAAACCGGTATTGTCGCTCTTTGCTTCATC
>RZYD01000464.1 GCA_009930445.1 Bacteroidia bacterium
TTTCAAAAATCAAATCTTTATCAAGATTAGTACTCCATCCAAGATGAGCTCTGTCAGCTCCTAATCCTTCACCTTTATTGATGTGATAGTTTGCTTCAATCCTGTAAGGATTTTTCAAAGTTTTAAAAAACCCTTTAAAACTGTTGAAATTGATGTTAAAATAACTTCTAAATCCATTAGAATACGCTTCCATAATATCAATCTCCGGAGGCCAGGTTTTATGATCGTACATCCAGATTGCAGGCCAAAGATAATTTCCAATAGGAAGTTTACAAACAATTTTGTAATTGCCAAAGTGAAATTTATCCATACAGATCGCTTTCCCATGAGCATAAGGCACAAGCCCGAACCCAGCAATTTGTTTGGGCTTGTACTTTGTTTTTAGAATGAGTTCATCATCCCTTACTTCAACACAACGCTTATCCGAATATTCAAAAGGATAATCGGGATGAACTATTCCCCATCGCTCATGTACTTCCCACGTCCTATTTTTCCATTTGACATAATTCATTTTTTCAGAATTACTTTAATATCCTTTTCAAGTTGTCCACCCTCACAGTTTTTAAAAGGAGTAACCTTTACATGTAACACGATATAGCCTCTTGCAAGGTCAGCACCCGTGAACATGTAAGCCCAGTAGATCGGCAAATCCATTGTGCCTGGTCTGGGTGCTCGCAATCTCCCTGTCCCTGTTACAATTTCAAAAGTTGCTTTGTCATAATATTTCGGCATGAAATGAGTCATAGGAAGGAATGAAGCAAACTTATTGTAATAATATTTCTTCACTGCCTTGTAAGCATATACCTCAGTAACAGCAGGCCACTCTGGGCATTGCGAATACCAGAGATTGTCGTGGACAACCGCAACTTCATTGGTTACTGTTAATGTTGCCGCTTTGAATACTTCATTAAAATCGCCGGTAATCTCAACGTTTAATCTATAAAATTCTCCTTCACGATAAACAAAATAATGTAAACTTTCATCACTATAAATCCCTGTTTTAAGAGGCGAATCATCTGTATCCTTCCAGCCTTTGATGAAGAAATTCTTCAGCTTTTCAGCAGGCAAAACATGTTCATGACTTGCGTAATATTCATTCTCATAAACATACGCTGAATAGATGATGTCGCCAGATTGATAATCATCAAACTTAGTTACCATCAACTGCTCGGCAGGCCAATCATTGCTTCCCATGAAGCCTAAAGGTTGAGCTGTTGTAAACATTGTTGCAATAAGCAACATCAAAATAAAAATTGTCTTTTTCATAGTTTTATTGATTTAAATTTTCAATTGTGATTAATCCCTGAAAAGCATCAACAATAGCCTGATGTTCGGGATAGATAAAATTGCAGTAAAAATAGCTGTTCTCTGCATCTGCCGTATGACTTAATCCTGTTAAATTCCACCACATGATTAACTTGCTTACGAACTCCTGCACATCTAAATTGCTGTTGATTGTAGTAAGCGGTATCTTGATTCTCATGCTGTAATCTTCAAAATGCCATGTGTCTGCAAGTGTTTTTTCAACTACTTGCCATGACTGTTTGTATTTTCCATAAGAAAACGACCAACTCTCAATTAACTTCTGAGAACTTGTAATTGTCGGCGGAGTTGCAGTTACAGCTTCATAAACAATACCTTTGCTTGCATTCATTACAGGCTTTGTCTCTGCTGTGTATCTTGCAACCACTTCGTTATCCTTTAATAATACGTAATTTTTCATATTGTTATGTTATTGATACCCCCATTAAATTAATTGTTGTTGTTGTTTTGTTCGCAATTATCTGATTAATCCAATATCTTGCCTGTTCAGCATCTGTGCCCGTTTCATTCGGTGTTGCAGCTTTGATTTCATCCGCAGTAGGACTATTAGAATAATCATTAATCGTACATGTAGCAGGCAAATCACCAACACGATTAGCCATCGACTGAAGTAATGTAATCAATTGTGAAATAGTTAATGATGTTGTTACGAAATCAATCAAATTAAAACCTGTAATATTCCCATTGCCACTTACATCATAATATGTCCAGTTGATGTTATCTCCATAAAAATATACATAAGTCAAATTAACAGGTAATGCTCCTGAATATGTCCAGTTGATGTTATCTCCATAAAATTGTAAAAAAGTCAAATTAATAGGTAATGCCCCTGAGTAAGT
>RZYD01000465.1 GCA_009930445.1 Bacteroidia bacterium
TAACGTATATATAAACGTAATACGCTTATACGCCAGATTTGGATGTGTAAGCGTAACGAACAACGGCGCATATTGGGTAAAAATAAATAAAATATACTATGAAATTTAATTTTTATTTTGATAATGTATATGTGATAAACTTAAAACATCGAACAGATAGGTTGAAATCTGTTAGTAGAATATTATCAACTAATAGTATTCGTTTTGAGCGTTTCGACGCAGTGGATGGTAGTAAATTTAATTCTGTAAATGGATTATTGCCGGGAGTTATTGGATGCAAACATAGCCATATAAATATACTTAAAGATATGGTAGAACATCAATATAAACAAATTGCTATTTTTGAAGATGATGTTATTTTAAAAAAAAACTTTACATTATTATTTGAGAAATATTATGCCGAACTACCTAATAATTGGGATTTTGTATATTTAGGTGGCAATAATATGACTCCACCAATAAAAATATCTACCCATATTTACAAGCCTACCTGTACTTATGCTTTGCATGGATACATATTAAAATTAAGTATTGCTAAAGAATTATTAGACAATAAGCATAAATTTATTGAACAAATAGATGTTGAATATAATAGATATTTACAAGATAAAAATGCCTTTATATTCGCACCTAAATTAGCATTTCAACAAGTGGGATATAGTGATAATTTAAGGAAATATATTAATTATAATAAATACTTAAAATAGGATGCCAAAGATAATCACATTAACACCCGTGTGGGGTCGTCCGGAGATATTCGAGATATGCTTAACGGGGATAAAACGATTAATGCAGCGGGTGGATCTACATCCTGTTTTTGCGATTTCTGAGGATTGGGCTGCTGATATGCTGAAAGGTTTTGATTATATTTATCACGATAATAAGCCATTGGGGTTAAAAAAAAATAAACTATTAGAGTACATTATGCAGAAGGATTTTGATTATTTAATGCAATTAGACTCTGATGATATAATAACCAACAGTTACATTGATTTAATCACCCCTTATATAAATAATAATACACCACAATTTTGTGTTAATATCATATATTTTGTTGATTTATCTGGTAATACTGCTTATTTTAAGACATCCCATTTCCATGGATTAGCAATGTGTATTAGTAAACAATCCATTATAAAAGCAGGTGGTATATTATGGGATAACAATTCTAACAGGGGGATGGATCATTATTGTATTAACAAGTTAAAAAAAGTAGGCATAGAAAACACAATAATTCCAATCAAAGATATTTGCTGTTTAGATATTAAAAGCGATACCAATATCAATACGATAAATAGTTTTCCAAAATTAGGGTTTAGTTATCGTGATTTATTACGTAATTTTGAGGAGGGGGATATGGTTATTAATTTAATAGAAAAAAACAATGTATGAATTTGCTCATAGTAATAGTTACACCCCAAGGGAAAAAGAGTTAATAGAATATTTATCTAAACGAGGGGAGAGTAGTCGATATATTGGGAATATAATTAACCGTCATCATAGTGGTATAGCAGAATATATACGTAGAAATAAAATAAATAATAACAACCATGAATATATATGTAAATTTAATGAAAGAATTAAGCAAAAAAACCACATTACCTATACACGTTTTTAGTGGCAGTTCTTTTCAACACTTAATGTTGGATATTGAAACAATGGGGAACGAATCATTTTCAAGCATCGTGAGTATTGGTGCTGTTGAATTTGATATAAATACTGGCAAAACAGGAAAAGAGTTTTACACAAATGTTGACTTGCAGAGTTGCATTGATTTAGGTTTGATTATGAACGCATCAACTGTGATGTGGTGGATGAACCAAAACGAACAAGCAAGAAAGGATTTAACGGAACGCAATTCATTACCAATAGTTGAAGCATTAAAAGAGTTTTCTAAATTTTGCACAAAAGACTACCAAGTATGGGGGAACTCTGCAAGATTTGATTGCGGTATTTTGCAAAATGCTTACAATAAAGCTGGTATTCCTATTCCTTGGGATTTTAGAAAAGAGAGGTGTGTTAGAACTCTTGTAAGTTTTGCTCCTGAAATTAAGGATAATTATAAATCAATTGGAACTGCTCACAATGCCGTTGATGATTGTAAGTTTCAAATAGGTTATTGTTCAGAGATATGGCGTTCATTGAATTGCCACTAACG
>RZYD01000466.1 GCA_009930445.1 Bacteroidia bacterium
ATCTTTACGTATAATAAGATAAATAATAATAATAAAAGAAGGCAGCGCATAGGAAAGCGTATATCCAAGAATGAACTGATGAAAATCAAAAATATTTAAGACATACGACAGGATCGCCAACAATACGCCGAGCCGGACTACAAACTCTTTCAAAAATAAACCTATCGTAGCATTAAACAAGACTTTCGTATAATTATCGAGGAACGAAAACAACAACAAAGAAAAGAATAGCGGAATCACATAATAGATATATTCAATAATCAAAGCGGAATCTCCCGCCTTTTGGGTGGTAAAAAAACCACTCAGCGCAATAAACACAACAAACCCCAAAGCGAATCCGAAGGCATTTACACTTAATCCAAGATTTAGAAATCCATTATGATGCTGCGCTTTCGACCGGAAATATGGGAAGAGACGGGTAGTGGCGCTATTAAATCCCAGCGATGAAAACTGGGCAAAAACAGTGGCATACGCCATGAGGATGTTGACCAATCCCACTTGATCAGTTGAGAACAAACGGGGAAGTAAGATGCCGGTATTTACGAGGCCCAAAAGGGCTCCTGCGTAAATAATAAGGGTACCTGTTATTGACTGCTTTCTGATGGTTCCCATAAACGTTTAGTTCTTCTTCATTGTTTTCAGCGACCGGATACCGCAAAGTATTCTGTGGCTACATTCTCCATCGATACGATAAACCCGTGCTGCGACAAATTTTCGATACGCATCATGATTTATCGAATAATTGTTTTCCTGCAAAACATCAAACCACTTTTCCAGCGATTCTTTATCCGTCGCCGGTAGCCCAACACCACTCTTTATATAACCTAAACTATCCAGTCCAAGATAATCCAGCACCACTAAGGGTTTATTAAAATAAACAGTTTCAGCGCCTACGGTGCTAAAACAGGTTATCACTGCATCAGAAGTACTTAGTAATTGATACAGATCCGTGGTGGAATCGATTACAACCTGGCTGGCGGGGAATTGTCTGGCGATGGAATAAAAGTAATCCAATTCGTTAAATTCGGCCGGATGGGGCCGGATAATTAACGAAAGATCCGGCCGGGCGCCTAATGCCCCCACTACATCTGCAGCAGCCCGGTACCGCAATTGGGCATTTCGCTGGGGCTGGCTGGCATACAGTACAATCCGCTTCGCGTTCACCTTGATCTTATTCAACCGGGGGATGATATCCGTTCGTAATTGCCCGCAGATTGTCAATCCCTCTCCGGGATAATTACACGCATTTACAAGTATCTTTTTCCAGTGTTCACCCCAGATAAAGGTCTTGTCAACCATAACACAATTTTTGCGATCCAAGGCCGTATAAGCATACGCCATATGCGCGCCATAAATACTTCCATGTTGAATTCCTGCTGTGGGTATATTATAAGAGGAGGCGGCATCCAATATCGTTTTATAATTCGCACTATTTTCATCCAAAGCGGTAATCGTGCTGATTTTATATTTAGAAAAATAAAACCGGAAGACCAGATTTTTAAATAAAAAATAACGACTGGACGGCATCAGATCGATAATTTTCCGCAAAATAAAACGTTCCTCTTCCGACAACATGCCTGAAGCAATAAGGGAAAGATGATCAGACAACTGAGTCATTTTATTTTTTAATTCTTTCCACCAAACAGGATAAAACACATTTTTTAGTAGTATACGCTCCACATGCACTTTAGGAATCCCCCGGTAGGAAGGCTGATAATAGTTTTTATGTTTTATAAGCCGCGGTGCGCTTTTTGCAAACGAGGGCATACTTGTATCGGTCAACAAAACAAACGGGTCATCCAATCTTTCGAAAAGATATTCCAGGTAAGGATTCCCCTCTATACAATTTCCCTTCAAACTGAGCATAGGAACATATCGTTCACTAAAAAGAAGGAGCTGTTTGGCTGTCAGTTTTCCTGTTGAAGAACCCGTTAAACCTCTTCGAAAAAAATGAGCGAAGTAGGCCAGTTGTGCCAACCGTGACTTACGGGGCGAGGAACCTTTACAATAGGAAAAATGCGAATTGCAAATAATGTCATCAGGCAAAGATTCAGTGCCATAATAATCAACGGCTTGATACTGTCCAAGAAGCGTTTTCAGCGCTGATTTCAGGAGTAAATAATTCTGAAGAGCATAATAAATACGAAATTTATGG
>RZYD01000467.1 GCA_009930445.1 Bacteroidia bacterium
TTCCCGGGGTATACGGCAAATATTATCACCGGTAGTAAATGTTGCCATTGATGTACGATGGGGTCGCACAGAAGAAACCTATGGTGAGGATCCATTGCTGGTTTCCACAATGGGCCTGGCGTTTGTCTCCGCATTTGAATCGGCTGGAATCATTACCACACCCAAACATTTTATTGCTAATGTAGGTGAAGGAGGCCGCGATAGCTACCCAATTCATGTAAATCAACGTTACCTTCGTGAGATACTCTTGCCTCCATTCGAAACCTGTATCCGGCAAGGTGGCTCACAATCAATAATGACAGCCTATAACTCATATGATGGAATACCCTGTACGGCAAATTCGGTACTTCTTGAAAAAATTTTGCGGGAAGAGTGGAGGTTTAATGGATTCGTTATTTCTGATGCAGGAGCTACGGGTGGAGCCAATATCCTCCATCATACAGCCGCTGACTATCCCGCAGCCACGGCTTCTGCAGTAAGCCACGGGCTGGATGTTATCTTTCAAACCAGTATTCATCATACCGTACTTTTTGAACCACCTTTTCATGATGGATCGATTAGCCAAACAGTGATTGACAGCGCCGTTGCGCGAGTATTGCGCGCTAAATTTAAACTCGGATTATTTGAAAACCCATTTGTGGATCCTGACTTTGCTGCAGAGGTAAACGGTTGCGATCATCATAAAGCACTATCCAAAAAAGCAGCACAGGAATCTATCGTACTACTAAAAAATAAAAAGCAGAGATTACCACTTTCCGACACCATTGTATCGGTTGCGGTAATAGGTGCTGACGCAAAGGAAGCACGAATGGGAGGGTATAGCGGCCCAGCTGAAGATAGAGTAAACATCCTAACAGGGATACAAAGTTGTGTGGGTGATAAAACAACCGTTTATTATGCCTCTGGATGCTCCAGAACAGAAACAAACTACGTTGTAGTGCCCACTGAAAATCTTACCTGTACAATAAACGGGAAAAAAGAAAATGGACTTCGGGGTGATTATTATGATAATATTGACTTTAAAGGGGATCCTGCGTTTTCAAGATGTGACAAGCAAATAAATTTTAGATGGACTCTTTTCTCTCCTGACCCTGAAAAGCTCGGGAATGATTTCTGGAGCGTACGGTGGAGCGGAAGTATTACAGCACCGGAATCAGGCCATTTTCATATAGGTATAGATGGCAATGACGGATATCGATTAATAATTAATGGCAAGATAGTGCTTGAAAATATAATAAAACGTTCACGTGAAGTATGTATGGCTGAATATATTTTCGAGAAAGGTAAGGAATATTTAATTGATATAGAATATTTTGAGCCCAATACTGCTGCATGGTTTTCTCTTATTTGGGATATAGGGATTGCTTTTGATGAAAATCAAAAAATACAAAAAGCTTTAACAATTGCGGCCAAGTCAGAAGCAGCCATAATAGTGGCAGGCATTGAAGAAGGAGAGTTTCGCGACAGAGCTTTTCTGCATCTGCCCGGGCGTCAGGAAGAGCTCATACAGCGTGTGGCAGCTACCGGAACTCCAGTGATTGTTGTACTTGTGGGAGGAAGTGCAATAACAATGGACAGCTGGATCCATCAGGTCGATGCTATTCTGGATGTTTGGTATCCCGGAGATCAGGGAGGCTATGCCGTTGCAGATGTGCTTTTTGGCGAATATAATCCTGGGGGACGATTACCAATAACTTTCCCGGTATTTGAGGGTCAATTGCCGCTGGTATATAACCATAAACCTACCGGCAGGGGTGATGATTATGATAACCTCACAGGTGAAGCCCTGTTTCCCTTTGGCTTCGGCCTTAGTTATACTAGTTTCTCTTATTCCTTACCACATCCGGCGCATCAGATAATGACTACCAACGATACGGCTAAAATTGCAATAACGATAACTAATACAGGCAAAGTAGCGGGAGATGAGGTTGTGCAGCTTTACATTCATGATCCACTTGCTACTGTGGTCAGACCGGTTAAGGAACTTAAAGATTTCCGGCGAATCTATCTTGAAGCTGGTGAAAGCAGAGAGGTAGAATTTTTTATCCCACCAGAAAAGCTTAGTTTATATGATCAAAATTTGAAAAAGACTCTTGAGCCTGGTTTGTTTCGTATTTTTATCGGAGCCTCATCCAAAGACATAAGGCAACA
>RZYD01000060.1 GCA_009930445.1 Bacteroidia bacterium
GCGGCCTTGGTAACCGATATGCTTTCCCCATTGCGGATTCTGCCATTTGGCATTTTCCGTTTCTTGTCATTTCCGTTGGGTTGGGGGATAGTTTTGGGTTTGCTGATTGGGGTCTCCTGCTTTTCCGCCTCCGCAGGACAACGGGCAAGAGCGCTTGTTCCGAGGGGTTGAGCCGCACTTTCCGGTGGTGCGGCTATGGGTGTCGTTACTTTTGGGTTAAGGTCTTTTTTTTTTTGCACATCCGTAGTCGAAGGGGGAAGGGGATTGGATACCGTCGGCGAATTAGCAGGCGTTACGCCGAGGAGTGCAGTTTCTATTAGCAGCAGTTCCAGTAACAGGCGTTTGTTATTGCTGAGTTTATACTGTGAATCAGCATTGCTGTGTTTTTTTAGCGCTTCGATGAGGAAAAACTCGCTGCATCGTGTTCCCTGTGACTGATAGCGCCCGGCAATGATTTCGCTTTCTTCCAGCAGCGGTAAGGTAACGGGGTCACGGCTCACCAGTAGGTTCCGGAGGTGCGAGCCAAAACCAAGCAAGAAATGCTGCCCCTCGAAACCGCGGGTAATAATCTCATCCAAAACCAATAATGCAGCTTTCACGTCATGGTTCAACAACAGGTCGGTTAGCCTGAAATAATAGTCATAATCGAGTACATTCAGGTTATCGATAACAGTTTGATAAGTGATACTGTTACCCGAAAAACTAACCAGCTGATCAAAAATCGATAAGGCATCCCGCATGGCTCCATCCGCTTTTTGGGCAATAATATGCAACGCCTCAGGTTCAGCGGTAACCTGTTCTTTTTCGGCAATCCATGCCAGGTAGGAAGCGATATCGTGAAGGGTAATGCGTTTAAAATCAAAAATCTGGCAACGACTCAGGATCGTGGGAATAATTTTATGTTTCTCGGTGGTGGCGAGTATAAATTTGGCATAGGGAGGGGGTTCCTCAAGTGTTTTAAGAAAAGCATTAAAGGCCGCCTGACTAAGCATGTGCACCTCATCGATAATATAGACTTTGTATGCACCCACCTGAGGAGGAATGCGTACCTGATCGACCAGATTGCGGATATCATCCACACTGTTGTTGGAGGCAGCGTCTAATTCATGGATATTGAAGGAGGCATTATTATTAAAGGAGGTACACGATTCACACTGATTACAAGGCTCCATATTTTCGCCCGGATTTTGACAATTGATGACTTTGGCAAAAATCCGGGCGCAAGTAGTTTTCCCCACGCCACGGGGTCCGCAAAACAAAAAGGCCTGGGCCAACTGCCGATTACGGATAGCATTTTTCAGGGTGCCCGTAATATGTTTTTGTCCTATAACACTTTCGAAGGTTTGCGGCCTGTATTTTCTTGCTGATACAATAAAATTCTCCATGAAAACTATGCTTCTTTTGGGAAACAAAGTTATTAAAATTCTCGGGCCTTTCGATGAAAATTTAAGGGTGGAAGAATTTTTCTTATCTTGTGCCCGTTTTTACAGCCTGACTATGGTACTCGTCTATTGCGAACAAAAAACATCCCGACTGGAATATATTTTTCGCTTGATTTTTACAGAGTTAATGCGTGTTGATGTGGAATTTACCACCCAGCCCGAGGTGTACGATGCGTATGCGGATGTGGCATTATGGTATGCAAAACAACCTCCGGAACACGGCTGTCATATCGCACCTGCCGGCTTGCTGACTACCCGTGGAATTCATGAAATACAACCCAAAACCGTGGATTATGGGGGGATCACCTGTCTTTTCCCGGTAGACGAAGCGGATTTGCCCTACGACCCCTTCTCTTCCGCCTTTTATCTGGTAACGCGTTATGAAGAGTACCTGCCCTTCCGGGCCGACAGTCACGGGCGATTTCCTGCATCGGAAAGTTTTGCATCAAAGCACAATTTTTTACATATCCCGGTAGTAAACCACTATGCGCTACATTTAAAAGCCTTACTCCAGAAAAAATGGGATACCTTCCGAACGCCTGAAACACCCTACCGATTTATGCTGACATTCGATGTAGATGCTGCCTGGGCTTACCGGAATAAAGGCTTTTTCCGCACACTTGGAGGGCTGGGAAATGCACTGCTGCAAAATCAATTCAGCGAATTCACTCATCGTATTCGGGTGCTGGCCGGAAAAGATCACGATCCATTTGATACTTTCAACCAAATTTTCACTTACCAACGCAGGTATAAACTGGATATGACCTGTTTTATCTTGTTAGGCGATTATTCCCGTTACGATAAAAACATACCCTGGCATAACATTACATTTCAGGATCTGATAAAACGTATCGGAGATTATGCGGCACTGGGGATACACCCTTCCTATGAGTCGTGGGCTTACCCCGAACGGGTAAAAGAAGAAATAAGCCGGCTAAGCGCCATCACGCGCAGGAATGTATTAAAAAGCCGGCAACACTTTCTGCGTCTAAGTTTCCCGACCACATACCGTACCTTAACCAACCTTGGAATAAAAGAGGATTATACCATGGGCTTTGCAGCTGATTTCGGTTTCCGGGCCGGGATCTGTTCTCCCTATTATTTTTATGATCTGGAACAGGAACGCATCACCGGATTACGGATTTTTCCATTCGCATTTATGGAAGGAACCCTAAAAGATTACCTCAGCCTTTCGCCCGAACAGGCAATGCAGGTAATTGATACGCTCATCCTGGAAGTAAAAAAGGTAAACGGAACTTTTATCTCACTATGGCATAACGAATCATTAAGCGACACGGGTCGTTGGGTTGGATGGAAGCGCGTTTGTGACGCTATGATTGAAAAAGGCAGAGAATCGTGAAAGCAAAACCTCAACTTCATTTTTTGTCCCATGATCAAATCCACAAGGAAAAATGGGATGCCTGTATTCTCGCCTCTTTCAATGGCTTACCCTACGCTGAATCGTGGTACCTGGATCTTGTTTCTCCCGGCTGGTGCGCCATAACAGACGCTGAATATCAAAGGATTATGCCGCTTCCAGTGAAAAAAAAACTGGGAATCCCTTATCTTATTCAACCACTTTTTGTTCAACAACTTGGAATCTTTTCCACGAAACAACTCGATGCAGCCGTGATTCAGGCTTTTCTGGCCGCCATTCCCGGAAGGTATTTTTACATCCACCTCCATTTAAACACGCAGAACCACTTATTGCACCCCGCTGCAATCAACAGAAATCATGAACTCGACTTAATCGATCCCTACGCCATACTCAGGGCTAAATATAAAGAAAACACCCTTCGGAATTTAAAAAAAGCTAAAAAAAATGGATTGTCCGTTGTTAAGCATGTACGTCCGGAATCTATTGTTCAGCTTTTTCGGAACGATCGCGGCCTTCAAGTGACTCAGTGGGGGGAGTCTCAATATACGCTTCTGCTAAACCTGCTCTACACGGGTATTCACAAAAACCGGATGGATACATACGGGGTTATGGATAACAAAAATACATTAGTAGCCGGGGCAGTTTTTTTAAAAAGCCCGAAACGGATAATTTTTCTTTTCAGCGGCAACAGCACGGAAGGGAAAAAATCCGGTGCCATGCCTTTGCTAATCGACCGTTACATCGAAGACCATGCGGATATGCATCTTACCCTCGACTTTGAGGGTTCCAATGACGAAAATCTGGCACGTTTTTACCGCTCGTTTGGTTCCACCGCTATTCATTATCCCACTGTAAGAAAAATCCGTTTGCCAGGTTGTCTTCAAAAACCGGTACTCCGGATTCTCCCGCGGTAAAACGCTATACGATACGCTCCGGTTCTGGACAAACCTGCCGGGTGGTAATATGGGGGGAAAGACTTATCAGGTCTTTCTACTGCCACGTTTTCGTGATTACTGCTAGTACTGTATAATAGCGTAAATCTTAGACCCGACAGGTTTCAGAAACCTCGGGTCATTCCGCAGCGTATCAACAAAAAGATCTGCCAAGTATCTCTGCTGACAGGGCTGCGTGATAGCTGATAGCATAACACTTCGCTATTCAGGCAAGAGGATAAACCGGGCACTTCCATGGCTGAAAAAGCGACAGGCGGCTTCCTGGACTTCTTCGGCGGTGATCGTTTCCACCAGCGTAGTGTATTCCTCCCAAAACGCCTTATCGCTCCCGAATCGGTCGTATGCAGATAAACTACTGAGCCAGAATTGATTATCTTTCAAATTCTCTTGTCTCGTTTTTATCTTGTTCTCTTTAAAACCCTGTAAGTCTTTCTCGCGGGGGCCATTTGATTTCAAGGTTTCCAATTCCCGGTAAACAATTTCCAGCAATTCCCCTGCCCTTTCCGGATCACTGTTAAACTGCACACGCAGGGCATAATTTTCATACGGAAATTTTTCCTGAACCAACTGTACGCCCACACCATACGTACCGCCTTCGTCCTCACGAATGGTTTCGGTATAACGCACATCAAGGATATCAGCGATGGCCTGCAGCAACAGCCGGTCTTTAGCCACATCATAATCGTATTCGCCTGTAAAGACTACCGCTACCGTACCCTGGGGCATTTCCATTTTATTATACAAATTCCATTGCTTATCGCCGGCCGGCGGACGAATCTGGTGGTCAACGACAGTTTCCTCACGGGAAACTGCAGGCAATCCACCCAGCCATTTTTCAATCAAAGGACGTACAACTTTACACTGCAGGTTTCCCACAAAATAGAAAGTAAATCCTGAGGGGTCGCCAAAGCGTCGTTTAAAGATCCGGAATGCGGTTTGAATATCCACCCGATCGAGGTATTGGGCGGTAAAAGGTTCCACCCGCGGATGGTATTGAGCCATGGCGCGGGTCAGCGTATCATAGAGGGCTACCACCGGACGGGCTGAACGGTTTTCCAGCATACCGCGGGTGCGTGATACCATTCCTGTAACTGCATCCTCATCCAGCCGTGGCTCAGTAAAATACAGGTACACCAACTGCAGCAAGGTCTCAAAATCCTGTGGGCTGCAGCTGCCACGAAATCCTTCAGAATATTCGGAAATATAAGAATTTACGACAGCCACCTTACCCGTTAATTTTTTTTGCAAGGCCATTTTATCCGACTTTCCCAGTCCGCTTTCATGAACCACATCCGTAGCCAAAAAGGCACTCGGCAAATCAGCGGTTTTCACTGCCGACAGGCCACCGTAACTCCAGGCCGTCATCAAAATTTCATCGTCTTTAAAATCTGTAGGTTTAAAAACGACTTTCACACCATTTTTCAGGGTCCATATTTCCGTTCCCATGGTTTTATCCTTCGACTTTTTCGTCCTTTTCCCAGGTTCGGGTTCCATGCCCACCAGGGGTGTATCGGTCACTTTGTCTTCATAAGGTTCCAGATCCATTGCCTCCACCTTTTCAATGACGGCCATCACCGCATTCCGGTCGGGCATCACAACCTCATTTTTCTCCGGTCCTGAAATTACCACCACACGGTTCTTATCGCGGATATAACGGTCAGCCAGTGCATTAATTTCTTCCAACTGAATCCCCGGCAGGATCTCCATCACAAAATTCCGGTCATATTCAATGCCCGGAGCCGGTTCTTTGTCCAAAAAATGCGATTGATACTGCATCACCCATTCAGAAGAATTCTTTTTATCCTTTTCACGGTATAATTTCTCTATCGTGGAGCGAAGTTCCTCTTTGCTTCGCTCAAATTCCGAATCCGTAAATCCGTATTCTTTCACGCGTTGATTCTCGGTCAATACCGCTTCCAGGGCTGTCAGAGCCGAATTGGAATTGGCTAATGCTCCGGCCAGATAGGCATCGACAGTACGGACATACGGGATATAGGCCGAAAAGGCATAAACAAACGGAGGATTTTTCGCTACCAGCAGTTCCTGCAGGCGTTGATTGATCATGGCAGCATATAATTGCTGCAAAATACTTTCCCGGTACCAGGCTTTATCCTTAACTGCCGGAGGAGTATGCTTATAAAATACCAGCGCCATGGTTTGTGTTGCTTCCTTGTCGGTAACCACAGATACCCGGGTTTCGTCGTGTTCCGGTACCTCATAATTCACCCGGGGCAAGGCATTCTCCGGGTTCTTCAGGGCACCAAATATCGTCCTGATTTTTTCTTCGATAACCGCGCCATCAAAGTCACCCACAGCAATAATCGCCTGAAGATCGGGCCGGTACCAGCTATTGTAAAAATCCTTAATCGTCTGATATTCAAAATTATCAATAATATCAATATCCCCAATTACATCATGTGTAGCATATTTTGAATCTTTAAAAACCACTTTTTGGTATTGGTTCATCATCCGAAAATCCGCACTTCGGCCCACACGCCATTCTTCATGAATCACACCCCGTTCATTGTCGATCTCTTCATCTTCAAAAGCTACTTTCCCGGCCCAGTCGTGGAGGATCAATAATGCCGTATCGATTGCTCCGGGTTTATCCAACGGAACTTTTTGAAGCATATAGGTTGTATTATCGTGGGAGGTATAGGCATTAATTTCAGGGCCAAATTTCATACCAATCGACTGAAGCCATTCAATAATTTCATGTTTTTTAAAATGCGCTGTGCCATTAAATGCCATGTGTTCACAAAAATGGGCCAGCCCATTTTGATGGGGGTATTCCAGCACCGCACCAGCATTCACCACCAGGTAAAATTCAGCACGCGCTTCCGGAACAGCGTTTTCACGTACATAGTAGGTAAGTCCATTTTCCAAACGTCCATAGCGGACGGCTTCATCCAACGGAATTTCGTTAGCGGTTTGTGGACGAGCCACACCCACTACAAACAAGAATAAGGCAATCAGCCCCATTCGCAGGTTACATATTTTCATGGTTTACTCCTTTTGATTATCAGTTAACAGACACTCAAAAACAAAATTCGTTACAAAAAAAAACTCACAAATTAAAACGCTCCGGATGCTTCCCTTTTTTTCCCATATAGAAATTGCGGATAATGGTAAAATCGGTTTTAAAATGGCCGGAAGGATGGATCACAGGGCCCACATAGGCCTCTTTTTTCTCAAAATCAAGCGTAGAGAGTGCGATGGGAACATCGGCACGGGTTGCAATATAATAAAAACCACGTTTCCAGCGCTTCACCAGTGAACGCGTACCCTCAGGAGTAATCAGCACATAAAGATGGGTATGCTGACGAAAAAGGCGCGAAATTTTAGTCACCATATTATTACTGCGATGACGGTCGACCGGGATCCCTCCCCATGACTTCAGCCAGGGGCCCAGCGGCCACCAGAAGGCCTCCCGCTTGATTAAAAACCGGACATTGACCTCCAACACATTAAAAACCAGACGTCCAATCACAAAATCCCATAAACTGGTATGCGGAGCCATAATCACAATACACCGGGGAAGGTCTTTCGGAAATCCTTTCCCGATTTTCCACCCCAACAACCGGAGTAATGCTGCCGAAATTCGCTTTTTCATCTACATTTTCTGTTACCCAGTATTCCGGGCTTCTTTTCCGGCAAAAGTACGGAAAGTTTAAAAAAAACTGCCACAACATTTGGATTCTTAAAAATGCCACACTAATTTTGAGTAGTTTTTTTACTCACTATTATTAAACGATTAAAAAAACGCCTAACCACCTGTGACCGGGATGGCGAAGCCGTATCCATTCAACCCTCACATCCACTTAACAACCAACACCACATACCCGTGCTTGATACGCTGATTACCTCAAAAACAAGAGTGAAGTTATTGTTAAAATTTTTTCTTAACAGCAATAATGCTGCCTACCTGCGGAGTCTTTCCGGTGAATTTGGTGAATCGACCAATGCAATTCGTGGCGAACTGAACCGTTTCGAAGAAGCGGGATTACTGGAATCTTTCTTAAAAGGAAATAAAAAGATGTACCAGGCCAATGTCAGGCATCCATTGTTCAATGACATTCACAACCTTTTACTAAAACATACGGGCATCGACCAGGTCATTGAAAGAATTCTGAACAATATCGGGGATTTGGAACAGGCCTGGGTGGTCGGTGATTTTGCGCGAGGAAAAGACAGTCCCATTATCGACCTGTTACTTGCAGGAAAAAACATCGATATTGCCTATTTGTCCACCCTGATTGAAAAAACGGAAACCCTAATCCACCGCCGGATTCGTTACATTATTCTCAATGGAAAAGAAGTTAAGGAAAACCTGAAAACTTTCACGGAGGCCTTATTACTTTTCAAACGCTGACTACCGGAGGAATTGTTATCTTTGCCCACAGCGGCGTATAAATCCAGGGAAAAAAGTATTGATAACCCGTAGCAAATTACAACCATGAATAGTTGGGGAATTTTTGTCCTGTTAATCATCTTGCTAATGGTAATTGCTTTGGTAAAAGATATGTTGCGTCCGGGACTGATTCTTTTCACGGTTTTGATCATATTCATGGCTTTTGGCATCATCACCACGGAAGAGTCACTGGCGGGGTTTGCCAACAAAGGGATGATCACAGTAGCCGTGCTTTTTCTTGTTAGTGAAGGGGTACGACAAACGGGAGCACTGAACTACCTGGCAAAAGTCACGCTTCCCAGGAAGAAAGCGCCTATCCACCGGCTTCTGGTAAAAATCATGGTTCCGGTTACAGTGCTTTCCGCCTTTCTGAACAATACGCCGGTGGTAATTATTTTTGCTCCGGTAATACGAAAATGGGCAGAGAAAATCAATCTTCCTCCTTCAAAATTTCTAATCCCACTCTCCTACGCTACTATTTTTGGAGGGATGTGCACGCTGATCGGCACTTCCACCAACCTGTTGGTGCATGGCTTAATGCTGGAAAACGGGATGCAGGGTATCAGCATGTTCGAATTAGCCAAAGTGGGCATTCCGGTGGGAATTGCAGGATATATATATATGTTGCTACTGGGCAACCGCCTGCTTCCCCGCGGAAGGATCAATCTAAACAATAACTACAAAGACTTCAGAGAATACCATTTTGAGTTTGTTATTCCCGAAGGCAGTAGTTTTGTGGGAAACAAGATTTTTAATGGGGACTTGACAAGGGTGAAAGATATCACAGTTATCGGTATCCACCGCCATGAAAATTTTATCCCCACAAAAACAGGAGAGCATTATATTCAGGCCAACGATCATTTGGTGGTAGAAGGGAAATCAGATGCGTTGGATTTACTGGTCAATCAATCAGGAATTATCTTCAAGCCCTTGGTGGAGGCCAAAGCGAACATTCCGACGGAAGAGCGACGTCAGGTGGAGGCGGTGTTATCGCAGCGGTTTCCTGGCATTGGAAAGACCATCCGGGATTTCGACTTTTACAGCCACTACCGCGCTGTTGTGGTGGCCGTACACCGTAACGGGGAACAGATTACCTGCGACCTCGATAATATTACCATGAAACCCGGCGATAACCTAATCCTGATTACCGACGATACTTTTATCCGTAACTGGGGCGATTCGCGCGTATTTTATATGGTAGCCTCCAAAGGAGAGATTCCAGCTACAAAGGATTACCGCCGCACAGCCCTGGCGATTCTGCTTGTGCTTATCATGGTGCTGGGGGCCACCTTCGGAAAATATATCCCCTACAAAACCGGTAATACGCTCGATATGTTCTATTTCGCCTCGCTGGTGGCGGTTTTGATGGTTTGGACCAAAATTATTCCGGCCAATAACTATACGCGAAATATCAGCTGGGACATCCTGATCACTATTGCCTGCGCTTTTGGCATCAGTAAAGCGATGCAGAACTCCGGAGTGGCAGAAGCCATTGCTTCGGGGGCCATTCATCTGGTGAAAAACATGGGACCCCAAATGGTACTGGCGATGATTTACCTGATTACTACAGTATTTACAGAGGTGATTACCAACAATGCGGCAGCAGCACTGGTTTTCCCTATTGCACTAAGTGCTGCTGCCCAGATGGGCGTCAATCCAACGCCCTTCTGTATTGCCATCACCATCGCGGCTTCGGCAAGCTTTAGCACACCCATTGGGTACCAAACCAACCTCATCGTGCAAAGCCTTGGTAATTACACCTTTAAAGATTATCTGAAAATTGGAATCCCATTAAATATACTCTCATTTTTGGTCGCTGTTTACATTATTCCCAAATTCTGGGCATTCTGAGTTATGCAAGAAAAAAACATTTATCCGGTATTCGATCGTGCCCTGACGCGCGACGATAAACAGAAATTTCTGAACCAGCATTCGCGTGTTCTTTGGTTCACAGGACTCTCCGGCGCAGGGAAATCCACCTTATCCATTGCCATTGAAAAAGAACTTTTTAACAAAGGCTTTGTATGTCAGTTGCTCGATGGAGATAACATCCGCAGTGGAATCAATAATAACCTCGGCTTTTCCATTCGCGACCGCAAGGAAAATATCCG
>RZYD01000468.1 GCA_009930445.1 Bacteroidia bacterium
GTTATTCTGTTAACATCAAAATTTACATTGTCCGAATCAATTTTCGTAAGATATTATTATGGACGCAAATACAAGGAACACGCATTTGAAATCGTGATTGATGGAAGAAAAATATCCGTAAATCCTCTTTTATATGAGGATGGATTGCGTCTGACATATAAAAAATAAACACGACGCGCGCGCATTATTCAAAAAATGCGCGCGCATTTTTTTGTCCAATATTCGGATCGATCCAGAAAAATGTCTGGAATCAAAAATGCATATATGACCCTCTCCCCTATAGTAGCCCTGTGACTTTCACCCCCGCGTATATGTAGCAGCAAAAAATTAGTGTTGAAGAAGTTTAACATTAATTTCCCCTATAGTAGCCCTGTGACTTTCACCCCCGCGTATATGTAGCAGCAAAAATTGATTCCCAGTTAAGATCCCACCCCGTGTATATGTAGCAGCAAAAAATTGGTTCCAGAAGTTTCCAATCAAGATCACGACCCAAAATATGTAGCAGTGAAAAATTGGCAGTGATTAAGAAATTATCTGGAAACACCCCCAAATTCCCGCCTGATTCTCAAAATCAATTAAAAATCCAATCCCCCGCTAAGATCCCGCCGTGTATATGTAGCAGTGAAAAATTGGTGTCGAAGGCGGAGCAAACCAAAAGAAAACCCCAAATAAACATCCGGTCCCAAATATATAGCAGCAAAAAGAAACTGGAAATTTAGATGATTATCTCAAATGGCGGAAGCGTATAAATCAAAATCCGCCTTCGACACCAAGAAACCCAAGAATAAAATTCGGGAATAGCCAAGATTTTAAGAATGAATCTGGATGATTCTCCAGCTTGAAACTGTCAAGAAATCAAAACAGGAAGATTAGAACGCTCTAAAACGCGACTTTCAGGAGAACGTGAAAATAGATCGATCTAAATCATCAAAAATCATCTGAAGATTATTCAGCAGGCCCCAAGACAATCACCAGATAATCGACTGTATTATCGAATGCAATTCGCGTATATAGATTGAGAATTTATCTATATATCAAATAGTACATACATGATGCATTAAAAATACATTAAATGCATTAAAAATTGACAATTTCCAGTCTAATTAAATTTAAAACTCGTACTAAATAACAAAATACGAAAACTCATATTAAACAAACTAATACGAAAACCGTATTTTAAAACTTTAATTAGAAACAAGTTTTAAACCGGACAGGATTCCCGAAGATTCCCGAAAAATGAACATAGAGATATTATATATCTCTATGTTCAAACCCGTTAAATTTCGCGTTAGGATTGATTCTGACAGGGGTTTGATCATGATAACGAACACAATGTCCAGACGGGACAAAACCCCCGTTAGAAACGATTTCTTGGGATAGGTTATATTATCTACTTCGTAGATAATATAAAATTCAGAAAACCATCCTGGAAATTTCATATCGAATACTCGGTTCATATTTATGAAAACCCAGATTCTGAAAATCGAACATGGATTGTGTGATCGAATCGAGATTCACAGATGCCTCTATTTGGGCCGTAAATGGGCCTCTGAGCGTTTCTATGGCGAAAACCGACCCAATGTTCGTCCTGACGTGAAAATGCGCTTAGAATCGAAATATGGAGCAAGTTTTTCGAAAATGTTTTTGAGAAAATCTTCCAGATTGAGTTAAATGTCAGATAACTAATTAAAATTACTGGAAATAGTTTGATTTTTAATATCGAATACTCGGTTTAATCATAATCCCTGGATTTCTGGAGATTAGATTCCTGGATGGATTGTGTGATCGAATTTGAATCCTCTGATGCCTCTATTTTCGACGAGAATGGTCCTAGAATCGCTTGGACGGCGAAAAACGAATCAATGTTCGTCTGGACGTGAAAATGCTCTTAGAATCGAAATATGGGGCAAATCGGATAATCTGGGATTTTGGCTGTAATTTTCCAGGTGATAGCCTGGTTATTCTGGATGATAATTTTGTTGTAAAAACAGATAGTTATATTAAAATCTGCTGATTATCCAGGATTGCCTGATGTCTGAAATCGTTGATAATTGTCTGGAATATTTGGACAATTTCTGGGATTGAACATATATATAAGGAAAGCGCGTAAGAATTAAATATATATTTATATATTATTATT
>RZYD01000469.1 GCA_009930445.1 Bacteroidia bacterium
TTACTAACAGTTCGGGGTGTTAATCCCGCCTGTAAGGGACTTTCACCCGCTGGAAAAATAGTGGCACACTGATTATATCTACAGAGATTAAATTTGTATATTTGATCTTTTTCTGTAGCTTACAGTCAGTGTGCGCTGCATGATGCTCATGCAGGGCACACACAATAGCGATAATTCATACGGGTGACTGGTTTGCTCTCCAGTGAATGTCTTTCTGCGATTCCGCCAAATCTTTTGTTTGCCGGTGGATCATGAAGCGTAGCCAAATCGGAAAAGATTTGGCTCCCGTGAGACGGGAAAGATCCTGGGATTAAGCCGTACAAAATCACAGCCCAGCCGGTTGGCATTCATGCAGGGAAACCGCAATGCAAACATGAAACAAGGTGAAATTGTTTATATTTGATACAAAAACTTAAATGGCAAGAGAATCCGAAATTATATTTTATCAATCTGATGAAGGAAGTATAAAAATTGAGGTCATCTTTCAGGACGAAACATTTTGGATGACCCAAAAGAAAATCGCTGAATTATTTGGAGTTCAAAGACCCGCAATAACCAAGCACCTGAAAAACATCTTTGAATCAGGAGAATTAGTCGAAAATTCAGTTAGTTCCATTTTGGAACATACTGCGGATGATGGAAAAAAATATAAGACGACGTTTTACAATTTAGACACAATTATTGCTGTTGGATACAGAGTAAATTCAAATAAGGCAACAAAGTTTCGGATATGGTCAACCAAAGTATTAAATGAGTTTATTACAAAAGGATTTGTATTAGATGATGAGAGGTTAAAACAAGGTAAACATTTTGGGAAAGATTACTTTGATGAGCTTCTTGAGCGGATACGGGAGATTCGAGCAAGTGAGAGAAGATTCTATCAAAAGATTACGGATATTTATGCTTTGTCGATTGATTATGATAATTCTGATACCTTGACTAAAGACTTTTTTGCTACAGTTCAAAACAAATTACATTGGGCTATAACAGGAAAAACTGCTGCAGATATTATTTATTCATCGGCTGATGCGACAAAAATATACATGGGATTGACTAATTGGAAACATGCGCCAGAGGGCAAAATATTAAAATCAGATGTTTCGGTAGCAAAAAACTACTTAAACGAACAGCATATTAAAGAACTTAATCGGATTGTTTCAGCATATCTTGATTTAGCAGAGAGCAGAGCAGAAAGACAAATACCGACTAATATGCAGGATTGGATTAATTTCCTTCATCAATTCCTTGAATTATCAAACTTTCCGATTTTAAAGGACAAAGGAAAAGTAAGTGCATTAGAGGCTAAATTAAAAGCTGAACAAGAATATGATAAATATCGAAAAATTCAGGATAAGAATTACACGTCTGATTTTGATAAAGAAGTGAAACGATTGAAAGGTGAGGAATAATGCACGAAATGCCAATCGAGTAGATGGCCAGTGAGCAGATAGCCCACTGGTACACCTCTCACAGTTCTGCTGAGTTTATCGAAGTACCACCGTACGTACGGGTCTTCCCGATAATATCGGGAGCGGTTCTCTAAATCGTGGGGAATAGCGAATTTCTGTAATTAGATGTTGCTAAGCTGCTGTAAAGTTCTGATCAAGACATGTAACCTCGTAACTTTAACCTCTTTATCGTGACAGTTGTACCAAGTCCCGCATAGCTACCGGGAGGGCTTTGAGCTACCGCCCAGCCACCTTTCCGATAGCTATACGGAACTTGTCCTACTCCATGCATAGGCCATCGAGGACTCCACGCCAAGTCGAATCAAACTGCGTCTTTTCTTCCCGTGTTTCTTCTCCCGATATCCTTGCCGGGATCCAAATGCAATAACGCAGATGGTTTCTTAACCATCCGTCGATTTCAACAAGTTTCTGCTGGATACTGCCATACTTGAAGTAGTTTAACCATCCGCGTTGGATAGCGTTTACTTGTATGCGCTCCTCAAAACGCATTGGCGAGGTTTTACGGGTTGCTTCCTTTAGCTTCTGCTTTAACGCTTTCCACTTCTTCTTTGAGATAACAAGTTGGTAATTGCCTCGCTCTCCTTTTCGGTAAACGGGCACAAAACCGTATCCCGGTATTTGAAAATGTACCGGTCTGCGGATACCGCTTTTCTCGCGGTTGATTTCC
>RZYD01000470.1 GCA_009930445.1 Bacteroidia bacterium
ACTCTTTTCATGGCTGCTATTTTTCTACATGCAAAGCTAAAATATTTTTTTTAATATCGGAGTAATTTTGGATATAATCCCGAAAGGTTTATTTTGTCAGAAAACGGGTCATTTCTTCATAATTCGGAACATAGTCCAAAAATCTGTTTTGTGGGGGTAAATAGGTAATTTCAGAAATAAAATTTTTGATGCCGTTGGTTATCCACAGGTAAGGGACTTTCATGACCAGATTATATTTAAAAGCCTGTTCGTAAGTTCGTTGTGAGAGGGTCGCTGTGGGGGCTTTGCACTCAACCAGTAGTAAGGGTTTCAGCGTGTTGGCATAGACTACAATATCTGCCCGGTAAATTCTTGAATTATACATGAAGGATTTTTCAACGGCTATGAGCCCGGCCGGAACACCCTGATAATTAATCAGCAGGTTAATCACATGCTGGCGAACCCATTCTTCGGGTGTCAGGGCGACAAATTTTTTTCGCACCGGATCGAAAATTTCCGGCTCTGATTTCGTATTTTTTAATTTTGCCTCAAAAGCCGGCAAGTTTAATGCGCTGAAATTTGTCATCAAAGGCAAAGATACAGAAAAGGCCGCTTAACTGTTCGCAGAAAAGCAGTAACTTTGTGAAGTAATCATCCAGGTGTTGTTGTATGAAGAATAAAAAAGAAATTGTAAATAACTGGCTGCCCCGTTATACCGGCACTCCGGTTGAGTTGTTTGGTGATTATGTCCTGTTAACCAACTTTAATAAGTACCTGGAGGTTTTTGCTTCTATGCATGGTGTACCCATTCAGGGTCAGGATAAGGCCATGCCCAGTGCTACTTTCGGAGAGATTACCATAGTAAATTTCGGTATGGGCAGCCCCAATGCTGCTACCATTATGGATTTGTTGGGGGCAGTGGATGTAAAAGCGGCCTTATTTCTTGGAAAGTGTGGTGGATTAAAGAAAAAAAATGCGTTGGGTGATTTGATTCTTCCTATTGCTGCAATTCGTGGTGAGGGTACTTCGAATGATTATTTTCCACCGGAAGTGCCAGCGCTTCCCGCTTTTAGTTTACAGAAGGCAATCTCTACCACGATCCGCGACCATAACCGGGATTACTGGACGGGAACGGTATATACTACCAATCGACGGGTTTGGGAGCATGATGAAGTGTTTAAACGTTATTTGAGGAAAATTCGGGCCATGGCCGTAGATATGGAAACTGCCACCCTGTTTTCTGCCGGATTTTACAATGAAATTCCCACCGGAGCTTTACTGCTGGTATCCGATCAACCTATGATTGCCTCAGGAATAAAAACAGCCTCTTCGGATAAGCGGGTTTCTGAATTATTTGTAAATGAACATATTACCATTGGCGTGGATTCGTTAAAGCAACTAATTAATCAAGGGCAGACCGTAAAACATTTGCGGTTTTAGAAAAATCGTTTCTATGAGTTTTGATGATATTTTGATCGCGTTGCAGGCAAGGGATTTTAAACCTGTATATTTTCTGACAGGCGAACAGGCGTACTATATTGACGAAATTGCTGCTTTTATGGAGCATAATGTGCTGGATGAAGCGCAAAAGGATTTTAATCAAACTATTTTGTATGGCCGCGATACCGACCCGCAAACGATCATCAGTTATGCCAAACGGTTTCCGATGATGGCTCCTTATCAGGTACTTATCATAAAGGAGGCACAGGATATTAAGTCGATTGAAGCCCTGGAACCGTATATTAAATCACCGCTCGATTCTACCTTGTTGGTAATCTGTTACAAGTATAAAAAGCTCGATAAACGTACTTCTTTTTATAAAGCCTTGTTAAAAACAGGGGTTTTCTTTGAGTCACCTCAGGTGCGTGATTACCAGGTTCCTGCATGGATTACCAATTATTTAGCAAAACGGGGGTATAAAATTGGGCTGCGCGAAAGTGCTTTGCTGGCCGATTACCTAGGTAATAACCTGAACAAAATAGCCAATGAGCTGAATAAGTTGTTGATTAATATTCCACAGGAAACCCAAATTACTTTTCGCCATATCGAAGACAATATCGGTATTTCCAAAGAGTATAATGTTTTTGAATACCAGAATGCCCTGGGTGTGAAGGATAAAGTTAAGGCAACCCGGATTGCAAATTATTTCGCTTC
>RZYD01000471.1 GCA_009930445.1 Bacteroidia bacterium
GTCAGTGGTTTATCAAGCGTTTCAGCTCGTATCAAAAGTAGTTGTAACTTGATAGGAAACCGCTTCGAAATGCCAAACGTTTCATATACGTAACCGTTAGCGGTCAGTGTAAGAACCAAGAAACAGACTACAGAACAACAATTATAAACGAAAGAAAAGATAATGGCAAAAAATATTGAACCAACACTAAAACTAATTAGCAAATACCTCAAACTTGACAGAGCTGAAAATTTTGTAATTCCCGAATACCAACGTGGTTACTCTTGGGATATAACACAATGTGATAAATTGTGGCAAGACATTGAAGCGTTTATTACTTCTAACGCAAGTGACCCATATTTTTTTGGGACAATCATCGTAGATTGTTCAGAAACAGACAAATTTAGCTTAATTGATGGTCAACAACGCACAACGACTTTTTTGTTATTGCTAAAATCGTTACTAATGCAATTAAATGAAGCTATTCCAAAAGTTTCCGATGATGAAGAATCAGAAGCTCTGAAAGCTGGACTTAAAGCCAATAGAAATAAAATTATGTCAATTTTGTATAAAGCTGAAGACGAAGACATTCCTTCAATGATGAAAGATTATACAAAAACACAAAACATTTTGATTTTAGAAAACAAATCAATAAATGAATTATTTCCCAATGAAGTAAAAACAATTGTTGAATCAATAGACTTTAAGACATCTGAACAAAATGTCTATAAAATTCCTCGCAAACAAAAGGATAATAAATACACTAATCATTTTCGCAACTTCAAATATTTCTTTGACAAGTTGGGAGAAAAATCAGAATCTCAACTGAACCAATTTGCGAAAATATTTTTAGAGAAATGTCAAGTAATTGAAATTCGTAGTTGGCAAATTGAGCAAGCAATTACAATGTTTAATTCTCTAAACTCCACAGGCATGCCTCTTTCGGATGCTGATATTATTTCTGCTCAACTATATTCAAACGCTGGGGAAAACAAAAAATCGTTTAATGACCAATGGGAATATATTAACAAGTTAGCGAATGAGTTGAGCAGCAGAAAAATCATTGATATTGATGGGGTGTTGCAACAATTTATGTATATTAATCGTGCCATTAATAGGGAATACATTAGTATAAACAAAGAAGGGAAAGAATCTGTAGATGTAACAACACCTGGCTTAAGACGATATTACACAGATATTAAAAAAGAACTATTGAATGAACCTTTGGTGCTTTGCAATAAATTAACCAAAATCACTGACATTTGGAATAAAATCAAGGATTACCCGACTGTTAAATTACTCTTGAAGTGTAATGAAAACGCAAAATTATTCTTGTCAGGTTACTTGTATCGCTATGAAACAACGGAAATTACAGAAGAAAATATTTTGGACTTGTGTGAGTGTTTATTGAGATTGTTTACTGTATTGGAATTGAGTGATGCAGGCTATTCGAGTTCTAAATTCAAGACATTTTTGTTCGGTGAAAATATAAAATTGGTAGACAAAAATATTTCAATTGACACTATAAAAAACAATTTCAATGAACATATCAACAACAATTGGAATCCTGACACAATTTCGGACGCTATAATTGAATATGAGAAAAATCTTCTTGTTTTTCTAAACGAATACGTATATGCCAAAAACAAAAGTGCAAAGTTTGATTTTGCAGAAAATGTAAATATTGAACATATTATGCCAGCAAGTGGTCGTAACTTAACGACAATACAACGTGATGCAAATATTGCGACTAAAGAAGAATTTAACAGTATTGTAAATAAACTTGGAAACAAAATTTTGCTTGAAGAAGATATAAATAAGTCAATTGGAAACGAATGGTTTAAGACAAAAAAGCAAAATTCAATAAATAGCAAATCAGGTTACAAAGATAGTAGATATGGTATTGCTTTAGCGTTGACAGCTTATCAAAAAGACACTTGGACAAAAGATGATATTGATACAGCAACGTTAAAAGCAGTAGAAAGAATTGTGAAATTTATATTTGACAAATGAAAAACACCGAACCGCTAACATCGTATATAAAACATTTGGCAGTCAGTGGTTTATCAAGCGTTTCAGCTCGTATCAAAAGTAGTTGTAACTTGATAGGAAACCGCTTCGAAATGCCAAACGTTTCATATACGTAACCGTTA
>RZYD01000472.1 GCA_009930445.1 Bacteroidia bacterium
GGCGGTAACCGTGGCGCGCCCGAAACGAAGTTTTGTTTTTATTCCGAAGAGGCTTTGGCTGCCTGTTATCAGGGTGCTGTTCAGCGGCAGGGTGACATCGCCGGCTTCAATAAGTTCAATAATTTCATCTTCTTTTCCCTGGTAAGCCAGCTTGAGTTTGTTCTCGAAATCGAACGTTGCCTCGGTATTATAATTGGTATTAAATTCAATTTTGTCGCCAATTTTTGCCATCACCGACATTTGAATCTTCATCTGAAAGTCGAAGTTTGTAGTGGATCGCTGCCGTACATCGAGGGCCGGATCTTCGCGCCGATTCGACAGAACACCGAAAATCAGTTCGGCCGAACCCTGTGGTCTGACTTCGATGGTATTGCTTCCGAAAATCCGGTCGAAGGCTTCGCCGCCAATCCGGAATTCAGGAATCAGCCCGCTGCGCATATCCTGACCGCTTTGTGCTGCCCTTTCTCTCCAGTAGTTATGCACTGAAGTTTTTTCATTATAATTAAGGTATTCATCGAAACTCAGGGTTACCGGAGGCCTATAGTCGAGGTTGCCAATTTTTCGTTTCAGAAGGTATTGGTTGGTTTTGGGGTCGTATTCAACCTCAGAAGTGATGTTGGGCGGATTTTTTAAATAAAGCCCGCTTTCCTGTGCTGGCAGGGTAGGGTAACCCCATTCGTCCCCAAAGGGATAGGTAAGGGTGGTGTCGGGTACTTGTTCCTGAAAAAGAATAGCTGGAACACCTGAATAAATTGTCAGGTCTGCGCGGGATGCAAAAGAGGGAGTCCTGTCAAAAACAGTTAACCTCAATAATAGTACAATACCAAACAGATAGATGTATATTTTTTGCCCCTTCAAATTGCTGTCAGCTGTTTTCGTTATTAAATAAACCTGCAAACACTGGCTCTTGGCGTATTTTATCCAACCTAAAAATAACAATCCGCGGGCAAAGATAAACCAAATCTTGAAATGGTTGCCTCGGCCTATTACTTTTGTTACAGGATTTTAAGTGCTTCTTTCACGATTATTTCCACCGTGGCACGCTCTCCTGTTGTGTTGATAATACGTTGGATAGCTTTTTCTGCTACCGCTTTGCTAAAACCAAGTGCTGTTAATGCTGATAACGCTTCATTCTGGCTCGTATTGTGTGATGGTACCATATTTTCACTGGCAATTCCAATTTTTGCTACCTTATCTTTTAACTCAACAATCATACGTTGTGCCGATTTTGTGCCGATTCCTTTGATTTTGTTTAGCCCGTTTACATCTTCGTGCGTGATGGCTGCAATAAACTCACCGGGCGACATACTGCTAAGCACCAGCCTGGCTGTGTTTGCTCCTATTCCGCTGACCGCAATCAGCAACCTGAAAAGTTGCCGTTCTTCTGCCGTATCGAAACCAAAAAGCAACTGGGCATCTTCGCGGACTACAAAATGAAGCAAAAGCCTGCACTGTGGCAGTCCATTGATTGCGGAATATGTATTCAGGGTTATATGAATAAAATAGCCTATACCTGAAGTCTCCACTACTGCATGGTCGGGGTGAAGCGCTGTGAGTTTTCCTTCGATATATTCGTACATAAAATGCGTTTTTTGGTTTATATTAATTCTCTCCCGAATTCCATCAGGTAGCTTTTCAGAAAATCGTTAATGTCGCCATCCATAACATTTTGAACATTACTGGTTTCATGCTGGGTACGCAGGTCTTTTACCATTTTATAAGGATGCATTACATAGGATCGGATCTGGGAACCCCATTCGATTTTCTTTTTTTTGCCCTCAATTTCAGCCTGTGCCTCCAGTTGTTTCCTGAGTTCGATTTCGTATAGCTGTGATTTAAGCATTCGGATGGCTTTTTCTCTGTTTTGCTGCTGCGAGCGGGTCTCCTGGCATTCGATAACAATGTTTTTAGGGGCATAATGCAATCGTACGGCCGTTTCTACTTTGTTTACATTCTGACCGCCCGGGCCGCTGGAGCGGAATGTATCCCAGGTGATGTCAGCCGGATTAATTTCAATTTCGATGGCATCGTCAACTACAGGATAAACATACACCGATGCAAAAGAGGTATGGCGCCGTGCCGCACTGTCGAATGGCGACAGTCGCACCAGTCGGTGAACGCCGTTTTCGCC
>RZYD01000061.1 GCA_009930445.1 Bacteroidia bacterium
TTGGCATTGATTACAAAACATAGTCATATTTTTTAAATTTATACAAAGTTAATCTATTTATTCTATTAGCTGGTTCGTCTCTTATTATTGTGGCTAACGTTCCGCGTATATGATTAGGTGCGGATTGCGGGCTGCTTTCCTGTCGAAAAGCACCGAGGTTGAAGCGGGCTGTAAAACTTGATTATCCGCACCGAAACCGCACTTAATTATATACGCTGTTGTGCACCGTTTTTATTTTTCTTCATGTCTCAATTAGGTCTAAAATCAATTTTGACAGGGTTTTTACATCACTGTTTATTGTCCCATGCATATATTGGTCGTAAACATTTTTGTTGTCGGCTGGATTCAAATTTAATGTCAAACCTTTTTCCAATGCTAATAATCTTAAAAATTCTCTTTGTGCTCGTCCGTTTCCTTCTCTGAAAGGATGCAGATAATTTACATTATCCAAAATTTCAGCTAATTTCTCTGCTATCTGCTGTTTATCTCCATTTGATATGTTTTTGTAATCAGAAATTAATGTGTCAATGAAACGAAAAGCATTGTCAAAATGTGTCGTGGGGAAAAATTGTTTACCTGCTTTACTTATCTCAACTTTTCGCCTTTTACCAGCCCAGGAATAAACATCCTGAAATAAGTGTCTATGAATACTCAGAAGACTATCTACACCTTTAATCTCAATAGGGTTCTCGTAAAGTTCTTGAATACGTTTTGCAACAGCTCCACTTTCAAAAAAGAGTAAAACATCTGGGTCGGATATGTCTGCTAAATTTCGGAGAACTCCAGTTTCAGGGTCAGTATAGGTATAATCAAGGTCAATGTATTTGTAAGAATCAGGCATACGCTTTGTCCTTAGCAAATTTTATGAAGTCTGACAACGTGATTTTTCCAATCATATAATCTCTTATTATCTCAACACCTTTGGGAGTTGGTTTAAAACCTTCGAACATATTACTTCCGATTGCATTTGCGGTACTTTCCAAAGTTTTCAAATTGGAAAATTTTACCCCCATAATAGTCAGATTGTTACGGTCTATTTCTATCGTATTAAACATATCCTATCTGATTTAATTAATCATTACAAATTTAGTCATTTTCTGCCAAATCTCTACTTGTATGCTGAGGTTTGTTTAAATGGTGCACAACGGTTGGCAATATGCGTTGGCCGGGTTTTCGAAGCACCAACTTATCAAACCGTTACAATTTTGAGTAAATGTACAAAAGTTTAATTTACCCACATCACCCGGCTTACGTATATTGCGTGTTGTGCGTTCGTGCATTATTCCATCAACTTTTTTAAGTAATTCTCTGTGAAATAAATTACCCCATTTGTATTTAAATGATGATTATCATAATAAAATTCAGGTTTTAGCACAGTTTCAGAACCATCAAATATTGTTACATTAGGATACTTTTTCTCCAATATTTTTGCAAAAGTAATTGTTTCTGTATGCCCCCTCCATTTTCCAAAAAGTGCAGGAGGAATTAATAAAATAACCTCGCTGTTTTTTTCTTTGGCAATTCTAATAGTTTTTTCAATTATCTTTGATGCTTTATGAAATCGGGAAATATTTAGTTCAGAACCACCGTAAGCCAGGTTCTGTCCCTCGTCTACAAGCTTTTTATTTAAAAAAGTGAGAACATTGTCCTCACTGTCTTGCGTAAATGGTTTTTTGAATAACCAAGAAGGGTGGAATTTACTCTGTAAATATGACATTATTCTTCCTTGTTTGTTTTCACTACTGAAAACTAAATAATTTGAAAAGAATGATACATCGAAAACCTCATTATCAAATGTGTTAGATGCTATGGGTAGAGTCTCTGAGAAAAGCATAGGCGGGCTTAAAACGTAAATGATTTTAGAACTTCTATTTCCCATTTTAAAAAAATAATCAAGGTAAAATAGTTGTTCGTTAGCGCCACAAGCTCCACCGCCTTGTCCAATATTTATGATTTTAGAGTCTAAGATTTTCTCTATTCTTAAATGGTTTTTATGACGAGAGAAGTTTCTAGCATGAGATATCCCCATAAATAAAATATCGTACTGTTGATTCTTTTTTAAGAACAGCGTGTTACTCTCACTAGTATAGTTACTAAATCCTCTATCTTTAACAATTGTTGATGATACTATCAGTAGTAAAAATATTATTAACAAAAATGAGAGTAATATTAAAAATGTTTTTGTAATAAATTGTTTCATTTTAGAATGCAAAATAGATAAACTCCGTTTTATTAAAATTCCCAAATATAAATATTGATAATCCAATAATTATGTATATTCCCCATCGAACTATATTGTTTTTGAAGAACGTAATAATATTTTCAATAGCATATTCTCCTTCTCTTCCCAACCATTCAATTAAAAGAAAAATCCCTGTTAAAGAAATTGTTATTAAAGCTCTTCGCATACTTGAAAAATTAGGCAACTCAAATAGTGAGGTTGAGAAAATTTCTGAAATATAACTGAAAGCATGACCAATATTTTCAGCTCTGAAAAATATCCAAGCAAAAACAGTCAACCCAAAAGTTAGTATCATAAATGATAGCTCCTTAATACTTGGAAGTAATTTACCTTGAGCGACAGTTTCTAAATTATTTCGATTGTTATTAGTTAATAAAAGAGGTAAAAAGTAGATAGCATTCAATGCACCCCAAACAATAAATGTCCAGTTTGCACCGTGCCAAAATCCACTCACAATGAAAATAGCAAAAGTGTTTCTAACTTTCATCCAAGTGCCACCACGACTTCCGCCTAATGGGATATAAAGATAATCCCTAAACCAAGTTGAAAGTGAAATATGCCAACGTCTCCAAAACTCTGCAATATCTCTTGAAAAATATGGAAAGTTGAAATTACGCATTAAATCAAATCCAAAAAGTCTGGACGTTCCAATTGCAATATCTGAATAACCTGAAAAGTCTCCATAAATTTGAAAGGTAAAAAACAACGCTCCTAAAACAAGAGTACTTCCGTTCATATCTGCTGAGTTATTAAAAATCTGATTTGCAAACTCAGCACAGTTGTCCGCAATTACAATTTTCTTGAACAAACCCCAAAGGATTTGTCGCATTCCGTCAACTGCTTTTGAGTAGTCGAAAGTCCGTTTTGTGTAAAACTGAGGAAGTAAATGTGTTGCTCTTTCAATTGGTCCTGCAACCAATTGAGGAAAGAAACTTACAAAAGCTGAAAATGCAATAAAGTCTTTTGTAGGTTCAAGTTTTCGTTTATAAACATCAATAGTGTAACTCAAAGTTTGGAATGTATAAAAGCTAATCCCAACCGGTAGAATTATATTCAAGGAATTGGCTTGAATATCTTGTCCAAAAAATGCGAAGGCAGTAACGAAATTATCTAAGAAAAAGTTGTAGTATTTGAAAAATCCCAAAAATCCAAGATTAACCAAGATGCTCGTCCATAACAATATTTTTCGTTTAAGTTGATTTTCTTCATTTCTTAATTGTCGTCCAACAGTATAGTCAACTATGGTGCTGAATAAAATCAATGATAGAAATCTCCAATCCCACCAACCGTAAAATAAATAACTCGCTGCAACTATTAAAAAATTTTGGAGTTTCAAGTTTTTGTCTGTAACAAACCAATAGAGTATAAAAACTATCGGTAAGAAAATCGCAAAGTCAATTGAGTTAAAAAGCATTTCTCTAGTCTATTCTTTAATGTTAATTTTTAGCACAGTCGTTTCTTTTAGCATGACGCACAACGGTTGGTGTAAGTTGCGGGGCGGATTTCGGAGAGCGTTCCTGTCCGATAGGACGGAACGGCGATGCGAGAACCGCCGCTGGGACACCACCGCACCCGCCCTGAAATTTACACTTTGTTACCGCCTGGTGTTTATTGTTTTCAATCATTTTTCATTACACTTTCGTTGTCTGCCGTGCGTTGGCTTTGCAAGCTCTTTGTTAAAGCTTTGGTTGCAGCGTTGGCTTGTGGGGCTTTAGCAATGTGCTTACAAATAGAGCTGGTTGCCTTTTAAAACAAACTATTTTCTATGTCAAATCCTAAATCTATTATTTTGTTTTTAAATTGATTGTTTAGACCTTTAGGAATAGCCCAAATTAGTAAATGTTTGGGTCTTGAACTAGCTACATACGCAAACCTTACAAATTCTTTTTCGTTGGCATTCATACTTAACCATTGTTCAACATGCCCACCTTTGCTTTTTTTGTCTTTTGCAGAAACTAACATTACGGCATCAAGGGTTTCTCCTTTGGCATCATGAATTGTTGTCATTCTAATTTTTTCAGAATACATAATTTGATTAGCTTTGATTGTTTCAATCACAAGTTTTGTAGCATAACCTCGCGGAGATTTAATCTTAGCTTTTACAGAATCCCAGTCACTTGATGGTGAATCCAAATTAGCCCAATAGTTTTCTAAAAACACCTTCAGCTTAGTAACCCATTGGGACCATGTTAAATTTTTAAATGGGTAAACACCTGTTGTGGCATTTGTAGCTTTAAAAATTAAATCGCTAAGTTGGTTTCTCCATTCAATCTGATTATATGTGTCGGGGCAATATTGATGTTGATGATTACCATTTCCAGCATATGCAAGCATAGAAATTGATTTGCCAATTTGTTGCAAAGCATTTTGCATATCCTTACCAGTTCTGGGATTATTTGCCCAGCAGTTTAATGCATTAGCAAACAATTCAATCTTGGAAAGGTCTGCAGTTGGATGACTTCGAAACCCAGATAATGTTGCATGTGCTCTTGCAAGTATCACACTTTTATTAATTGCAATTTTTAATTCGGGGTTTTGTATTGTTGTGTTAATCTGTTGCAAATGGTTAATAAATTTCTGAGGTAGTTGCGAAAAATTATCAGCTGTATATTCCCAAAGAATACAACTTTTAGTTGCTCTTTCCTCTTCATTGCCGACAACAAAAACAGGAGTATTTCCAGTGTTATACTTTTCAAGTCCAATTGAAACATTGACAATCTTTTGATTGCTTCTATAGTTTTTTGTTAAAAATCTTTCTTTTAATTTGTTTTCGGAAATGAAAGCATTAATTTTTTCAACATATACTTTCTTAAATTCATAAATGGATTGGTTATTATCGCCTACAAAATGAATAATAGCTCCTTTTTGATTTAATAATTTTAGAATTTCAAGTTGGTTGTTTGACAGGTCCTGACATTCATCTATTACAATAATTGGAAAACGCCTTACAACATTTTCTAGAATACTTTCATTTTTTCGGAGTAAGTAATAGCATAGAAATTCTGCATCAGAATAGGTGGCTAATCCCGCTTTTAAAAACTTTTTTTTATTCTCTTGTAGCTCCTTTTTAGCTGCTAAAGAAATAGTTGTTAAATCTAAAGTTCGACTTTGAGATTGTAAGCTTACTGGATTTGAGCATTCAAAATAGTAGTCATTTACCCAAGCTCCTTTAAATGGATTGTAGGAGAAAACAGTCTGAAATGGAGTCAAAAAATCATAATGTTCCTCATTGTCCACAAGCCGATAACTTTTGTCAGAGTTTTTACCAACATAACCCGTTGATTTGTGAGCAAAAGGATGTAGAATGTATCCGTGAAGCCACGAATCAATAGTTCCAATGAAATGTGGGTGCTGAGTTGCGTTTGTTCCTCCAAATTTCTTTATCCTATCTGCAATTTCTTTTGCCGCGTTTTTTGTAAAACTAAGGATTGCCATTCCAATGAATTTTTCTTTCCATTCAGCAATTTCATAGGCGGCTTTTATTCCAACTACTTCAGTTTTCCCACTCCCTGGACATGCCTTTAAATAACATGCGATGTTGATAGGATGCAAAATAAAATCAATCTGTTCTTCGCTTAGATTTCTGTCTAAGGAACTAAGTCTTAACTTTACCAAAGCAATTTTTTCTTCAATTGTCAATTCAGGCATTGGTTGTTTTAGGTTTTATGTCAGTTACCCATAAGATTGCATCTTCGATATATTTTGGTACAGAAAATTTTATTCCTGTTGTATTTGCCAATTTGTATGATAGCTTTTGTGCAAACTCTCCTTTGGTGTCTCCAATTTCAGAAAGAAAAAGGAAACATTCTTCTGCTTTGTCTTTGGGGCTTAAAGCTGTCCAGTCCCTTTCTGATTTTTCTTTTGCTTCTTTAGCACCAGCGGTCATAATTAAATAGTCCTCAAAAATAATCTCGTAAAATATCTGTAGATTATTTTCTTCCATCCCCAAATCATACTCAAAAGTTTTCAAGTTTGTAAAAATTCTGCAATGCTCTGATTTGTGAAGCAATAACTCAGCTGCATAGTCCGCACTGTGTGCGTTTCCGCATTTACACGGACTAATTGGTGTAGGTTTGGTTTCACTTACTTTTTGTGGGTCGCAATCTGTAATTCCAGCACACCGGATTGGAATTGATACAATACCATCAATTGGATTCCCTTCTTTATCTAATTTATATCCCTGAAATAATTGCATGAAATGTTTAAAATAAATACCGTTCAAATTGATTATTGAAACGCCATAATCTTCCAAAGTTTTGGGAGAGTTTACTTCATTGCCAACATGGGTTTCAATTACTCTTTTTGCAAGTTCTTTCACCACCAAAGCTTCTGCTATTCCTTCAACAAATAGAATTCCTTTTGCAAAAAACAAGGTAGATTTTGTAATGTCAAGCCAGCGTTCAAGAAAAAACAAACTTTTAGGATTCAGTTTATAATCTGCAATTAATGAAGAATTGGGATTGCTTTCTTCTTTTATTGTCAAAACATTTAATGAATTTAATCCACAAGATGCGGTAATTGTTGCCGAGTGAGTTGTTACAATTATTTGAATCTTGTTTTCGTTGGATTGCTCTTGTAAATATTGCAGAAGTTTAATTTGTAATTGAGGATGCAGATGAGCCTCGGGTTCTTCTATCAAAAGAATTTTATGTTTTGTATTTTCTTTTTCTAAACTATCTAATTCTGCTAACACTGTGGCTAAGTATAAAATATTATTATAGCCCAAACTGTTTTCTGAAATATCTCTAAAAAGTTCGGTTTTTGTTGAAGCATTTATTTTTGGATAAAATAATAACCTTAGTCTTTCTACGATTCTATCGAAGTTGACTTCTGAAAATTGTATTAAAGCATCTTGTCCTAAAACGGTTCCTAAACTTTCTTTTAAATACTTTTTTATTGCTGTATTAACCGCAATGATTGTCGGGTTATCAAGAAGTTTTGTATTAAAGATTTCAAACTCTTCTTCAATTTTGTGTTTCGGTTCTCCTTTTTTGGGCTTGTCTTTTCTAAATAATCTTGAAAGTCTCGAACCCCGATATGCTTCTAATTTACTTTCAGCATCCCTAAGAGGCGGCAAGTAAATGCAACTAATAGCATTGACAAGTTCCCATTCAAAAATACCAATAATTGATTCACCACCCCAAGTTGTGTGGTCAAACCTTCCTCTATTGTTTGGTTTATTGTCAATCTTTTTATTGAGATATGCTTTTGTATTGTCAGTAGCATCTAACCAAGGTAGATATGCAATTTGCTCAGTATCATTTAGTGCTGAAAATGTTCCTTTCACTTCAATGCTATCTACACCCCCCTCTCTTGCAGACTTATCAATTGGTCTATGAAAATGTGAATCAGAAATTCCAATTCTTCCAAATTCGTCCTCGTTTAATAAAAGTCTAATAGAATCAATGATTGCTGTTTTCCCACAACCATTTTCCCCAATGAGTACAGTTATTCCTTCATTGAGTTTAATACAGAATTCTTCATTGAAAACTTTGTATCCTTTTATTTTTAACTCTGATAAATACATTTTTCAAATTTTGATTTAGTTTGGTGCGCAGGAAAATGGCTCTTTTGATTTTGCCGAAGGGTTTGCATTGTGGGTTGGGGCAAAAGTAAATGTGCCATTGGGTGTCGGCTTGAGTATTGGTTTTCTAGTCTTGGCAATATTTCTTTTTTCTGTCCTTTCACAATGGATTATTTTCAATTTATTGTTGACGTTTGTCTTTTCACACTTGGCGGTAACGGTCACGTATATGAAACGTTTGGCATTTCGAAGCACTTTCCTGTCAAGTTACAAGTACTTTTGATACGAGCTGAAACGCTCGATAACCCACTGACTGCCAAATGTTTTATATACGATGTTACCACACGTTTTTTATTTCCTAATCCAATTTAGTAACCATTCAGCACTACCATCAGGATAAAAAATAGCATAATCGAACTTTGAACCATCTGTACTATTTGCTTTTCTAATGTATCCATAAATTGAGTAATATTCTTGTTCGTCCCAATTATTGCTATTTCTGGTAATAGGCATGACTGCAACATTATTGTATTTTATAAATCCATCACCTAAACCCAGTTCCCAAGGTATCCATTTAGATTCTGATGAATTAGGAGTCGCCATTAAAATAAATTTGTCAGATTTTTGGATTCTATCTCTTAAGATTGCTGCGGTTTCTGTATTAGGTTTTTCCGGCAAACTCTCATCTAAATAGTCTATATAGATTTTCGCACCGAGTCTTTTAAGAATTTCAACAATAGGCTTAACATACTGACTATCTTTCCGTCTGTATGATAAAAATATCTGTTTTTCAAATTTTTCGCCTGACCTAAGACTTTCATTAACTGAAGATGCTTTAGTAATACTTTGACTTTGAAGGTCGTTAAATGTAATAAATGCCATTAGTCACTAATTTTTGATACCCATAATTTATGTTCTCTGCTTATTGATTTTTCTACATCATATATTATTTCCTTTGTTCTATCTTCATTTGGATTCAGTAAAAGTTTTTTCTTAAAATCCTTTAGTTCATCAATAGCAACACTGTATGTAGAACTCAACTCTTCAAATCGTTTGGTTTGCTTCCAAGAAAAGATTGCAGCTGATAAAGTTGTGAATAATCCAAGATATGCAAAGTTGGGAATTATGTCCATTATAGTAAGAATTGTCAATATGGCTCCGAATCCCATTGATAAAATCCCTAACCAGAAGAATAGCTCACCCTTACGAGTGTTGTATAAAGTTTTCTTGAAGTAATACTTTTCTTGGTCATTTAACCTATGTTTAATATAAAATTCAATTTTGTCAGAATTAGTTTTTGTGAAATTTTCAATAATCCATTTAGGGTTATCATTATCCACTGAGATTGGAGAGGAAAACTTTAGATAATCTGCCAAATTTATCTCTGACTTCATCGACTTAACTCTATCTTGGAATACAGATAACGAATTATTAAATTCATCATCATATTTATTAATCCTAAAGAAAAGAAGCCAGGCTTGGCTCAGTATGCTCTCCGCTAAGAAACGAGATTTCTGCCAACCATCCATAAAATTGGATTTGAATTGCATAACCATAAGAATTAAAACGCCAATAATAAGTGAAAGCTGAATAAAATGTTTCAGTTTTTCAAGAGTAGTGTTGAACTCTGGAATGGACGCAATTATTGAAATCAATAACAATAGAACAAGTTGATAACCAACATTCTTCAAATATCGCTTTTGGCATAATTTTGAAAGATTATTGAAACATTCATAAGAATCAGGCCCTATTAACTCTCTGTCAAATTGTGTTTTTTTCATTTTGTCTAATCATTTAAGCCCAAACTTTGATATACAGAATCTTTATAATGCCAATCATCCTTTTTTGTTAGGTCTAAAGTTTTATGAAAAGGAGGAAAATCGTCTAATGCATATTTGATTATTTTCATTCGAAAGGGAATATGGATAGCATTTTCATTTCTTATAATTGGTGGACATAAATTTGTATCTATACTCCTCTTGTTATTTAAATAAACTGCAATAATTGGTAATTTATTCGATAATGCTTTATCTAATTCCCATCGTACAAAACGATATAAATTCTTTGTGTTGTCACCTATGATTACAATAACTTGTTTTGCGGTTGCCATTCTTTCTGCAAGTCTTTGTTTGATGTAACCTTCACTTGTTGCTTGATTTGTCAATGGTTTTAAGTCGTGTGCATCGTAAAAATCAAAATCGATGTTTTCAAGAGCCTTCCAACCTTTCATTCGAGCATAAGCCCACATATCATTGTCTCCATCGAAAATCACGTAAGTTTTGTTTTTGTAGCTCATATGTTGTCTTTTTAAAATGTGTGGTAACGGTTTGCAGTCGAGTAGGCAAGGGGAATTTCACCCCAAGCCTCTCACAGAACCGTACTTGATAGTCTCCCATCATACGGCTCTTGTTATACAAATCTATGCGCTAA
>RZYD01000473.1 GCA_009930445.1 Bacteroidia bacterium
ACGCTATTTTCCTTATCGGCACAAAAATCTTTCATCAGCTCAACCGAAAACGAATGACTATAAATTACAGCATTTATTTCAAAATCAATATCAAAGCTACGATAATCAAGATTTGTTGTACCCATAGTACAAAAGAAATCGTCGACTACCATTGTTTTTGAATGAATAAAGCCTTTTTTATAATAATAAATCTTTACCCCCGCTTCTATCATATCATCAAAAAAAGCGCGGTTTGCCCAATCGAGCATTCGGCTGTCGCTGCGGTAAGGAACAATCATTTCCACTTCCACCCCGCTAAGTGCAGCCGCAATCAAAGCACGCTGGATTACTTCCGGTGGAACAAAATAGGGTGTTGTCAGCGCAATTCGATGGGTAGCCAGCGCAATAGCAGAGGCATACATATCCACAATACCCGGCTGATCATAATCGGGTCCACCGGCAATAACCTGCATTGGAAGAACAGCTTCACCGGAAGTATCCGGGAAAAACTCAGGGGTCACACTACAACGATTCCCACTCACAAACTGCCAATTGAGTAAAAAACGCAATTGAAACGAAAGCACGGCATCGCCAACAATCCGTAGTTGTGTGTCACGCCAAAAAACCTTGTTTTTTAATCGGTTATCATACCGGTCAGAAATATTAATCCCCCCGGTATAGGCGATTTTCCCATCAATAATGACTATCTTACGGTGGTCGCGATAATTTACTTTATCCGTAAACCGGACAAACCGAACGGGCATAAAAGGACATATCAAAACACCGCCTTGCCGCAAACGGGAAATATAATGATCGGATAACTTTCGTGAACCAATATCATCATAAATGAAACGAACAGATACGCCGGCAGCAGCACGCTCAAGTAAAATACCGGCAAGTTCTGTGGCAATACTACCCTCTTCAACAATGAAAAACTCTAAATGAATATGATGTTTTGCCCGCCGGCAGTCAGCAAATAATTCAGGAAATAATTGTTCGCCGTTTCGCAATAAATTACAGGAATTATTTGTAGTTAAAACCGAATGATCATTGGAGTAAAGAAGCCGGATTATTTTATCATAGGGTACCATTGACTGTATAAAGGAGGCGTCGACATTCGGGGCCAAAAAGGATATCCCTGCTTTCCATTGGCTAATTTGGCGTGCATCAACAGTACCTTTTCTGGAAAACAGTTTCCGTTTTCTGTAATCACGGCCAAAAAGAAGGTATAAAAGAATACCAGCAACCGGTAACAGGAATACAGCAGCCAGATAGGCCAGTGCTTTTACGGGATGCTTTTTCTCCAACAGGATAATAATTCCAAAAATCAGGGAACTTAAAAAATAAAAAAGCGTCCAGAATGAAAAATCTATCGACATAGGGTTTCACACGTTCTATCCCTACAAAAATAACGAAAGGGTTTTAAGAAATGAATTTTATACGCATTGATTTTAAAAGCATGGATCATTCATCCCCTAAGGCTTCAATCAAAGTAAAACCAATAGCGAATAAAAACACCACGAACGGCTATTCCTTCCCAGGAAGCAAGGCCTCCGAGGGATGAGTCAGGGGAAGTACTGCAGCAGGAATGCTCTCTTCCAGTTACCCCTCCGGATTTATTTTTGCTGTTGTTATCGTTAATCCGGCAGGATGATGTTATATTTCTGCAAACGGCGATGCAGGGCATTCCATTTAATATTCAGCAGATCGGCCGCGGCCGATTTATTGAATTCCACTTTTTCGAGAGCTCGTATAATAGTCTGTTTTTCAATTATTTCCAAGTCGAAAAGTTCGCCGGAAGGTTGAAGTTGACCCGTATTACGGGCCATGCCGTCAATATTTGGGAAGTGTTCGGCCGTGATGGTACCGGTATCACACAAAATAACGGCTCGTTCGGCCAGATTACGGAGTTCCCTGACGTTTCCGGGAAAAGAATATTGCTGCAGAATTTCCATGGCAGGCGTATCGATACCTTCAATTTTTTTTCGCATACGACCGGCAAAAACAGCGATGTAGTGATTTACCAGTACGGGAATATCGATGGGGCGTTCGCGTAATGGCGGGACAAAAATTTCAAAGGTGCCCAATCGGTGAAACAGATCGAGGCGAAAATTTTTTCCTGATTTCATTTCCATCACATCTTTATT
>RZYD01000474.1 GCA_009930445.1 Bacteroidia bacterium
CTCAACCTACCAACAAAGAAAAAGAAGAGGAACCTGCCTTTAAAAATTACCCCATTTTTAGCCTCTTTTTCCAATTTAACGGAGAAACATTCACCCTGGCAAAAGCCGAAAATGAAAAAGGAGAACTGGTGTTCCGGGAAAAACTTCGCTTAAATGCCCGGGAACTCTTTCCCGGCCGAAACGATATTCTTATCGATATGCGCCAGTGCCTCAGAGAGGGACTACGGTTTAGCCGTGAGTGTTTCTTCAAAAGTTTTTTTACCGATAATATCCTCTTTGTCAGTATTCAATATGCCTATCTGCCACCCGATTATGTAGTAATGCATATTTATGATCTTACGCAACAAAAAGCGATGCAACAGGAACTCATGATCGCCAGGGAAAAAGCCGAGCAAAGTGAGCGATTGAAAAACGCATTTCTCACTAACATCAACGCAGAATTACGTACGCCACTGAATGCCATCAACGGATTCGCCCAACTGATTGCCTCCGGAGCAGGAGAAAACCATCAGCAGGTACAATACGGAAACCAAATTCAAAACAATATCCGCCACCTAATGCGAATGATAAATGACACTATGGAACTGGCCCGCATCGAAAGCGGCGACTTAAAAGTGATCTATTCCGGAATCGCCTTAAACCAAACCATGAATGAATACCTGCAACTCTATCAACAGGAAGCGGCTGCGTCCGGTAAAGAACATCTGCAATTTGAGGTCAAAAAAGCACTTCCCGACCATCATGACCTCTTCGACACCGATTCTGAAAGATTACGACAAATTATGGGTCGATTGTTGGATAACGCCGTTCGTTTTACACAGAAAGGGAAAATCACCTTTGGGTATGAAGTAAAAAGGGAAGGGATCGTTTTCTTTGTTCAGGATACAGGCGTTGGAATTTCTAAAGAAGAACAAAAACACATTTTTACCCGTTTCTATAAAGCAGATAATCAAGAAATTACAACTGAGCCGGGTATTGGTCTTGGGTTATCCATTGCTATGCATCTGGCCAAAAGCATGGGCGCACAGGGAATCGATGTAACTTCAACACCGGCCAAAGGGAGCCGTTTCAGCTTTGAAATACCCCGGTAATCCTACCTTTTTTCTTTAAAAAAACGCGTCAGAATCGCACTACATTCCTCTTCCAATACACCGCTAATTAGTTCGGTTTTCGGGTGCAGTAATTCTTTCCCGAGCCGGAGAAAACCCCGCTTTTCATCCGGTGCACCAAAAACAATCCGGCTAATCTGCGACCAAAAGGCAGCCCCAGCACACATCACACAAGGCTCAAGTGTAACATACAAAGTACAATCATGCAGGTATTTCCCGCCTAGGTAATCAAATGCAGAAGTGAAGGCCTGCATCTCAGCATGTGCTGTTACATCGTTAAGCCGCTCGGTAAGGTTGTGCGCACGGGCAATGATGCGTCCATCACAAACAATTACAGCACCTACCGGAACCTCATCCATTTCGTAGGCAATCTGTGCCTGACGTAATGCTTCCCGCATAAACCAGACATCATTTTCCATAGTAATCTCCATTTCCTGATTTTTTGTAAAGATAAGAAAACCGTCACCTCCGGCGTGGCTGTTTTAATTGAGGAATTAATAAACATTTATCAAAAGTGGTTGTTTTGATTTTAAAATGAAATAAAACATAACACCCAGCATTATGATAAAAGAAATAATTGTACAGGCAATCAATGATCAGATTAAACTAGAAGAAGAGTCTTCACGCCTTTATCTGGCAATGGCATCCTGGTGCGATGCCAATGGGTTCCCGGGAACCGCAGCATTCTTATATGCACACAGTGACGAGGAACGGTTGCACCAATTTAAGCTGATCAAATATGTAAATGAAAGAGGGGGGCATGCACAATGTATGGCACTTGAGCATCCGGAAAATAACTACCTCTCACTACATCAGATTTTTGAGCATATCTACGCACATGAACAAATGATCACAGCAAAAATTAATGCCCTTTACGACCTGGCCTTTAAGGAAAAAGATTTTAACACCGGACAATTTCTGCAATGGTTTATCATGGAGCAGGACGAAGAAGAGGCAATTTTCAGTGGGATTCTTGATCAGCTTAACCTGATTGGTGACTCAAAAGGCGCCTTATA
>RZYD01000062.1 GCA_009930445.1 Bacteroidia bacterium
GCTTTTTCAAACTCCTGCTTGCTCATTAATGAATTACCCAAATTATAAAAAGCCTGCGATTTTTGATTTTCCTCAACGGCCAGGTCAGCTGCCATAGCCCAGGAGCCTCCAGCCGCATCAAAATTATCCTGCCGATACAAGGCATTTCCCAGGTTAAATAAGGCCTCATCCTTAAAGGTCATAGGATCTTCCAGCGCTTTTCGGTAAAATAATTCTGCCTCCTGATATTCTCCGTTCAGATATTCCTTATTACCCAAACGCACCTCGCGGCGTGCATTCTGCGCCTGTAAACCAGACGAGAAAAACCCAAAAATGGTGATAAGAATTACCCAAAATCGTTTCATACCTATTATTCTTTAAACAAATTTATAGATGACAACCATTTACTTTTTCTTGACGAGATGAATCCTTCGATCAATAAAAACAATAATCCCAAAGCGATAAAATATTGAAAGCGATCCTCATAATCAGAGAAGACCCGACTTTCTATTTCACTTTTTTCAAGGGCATTAATTTCATCAAAAACCTTTGTCAGTCCGGCGCGAGTATTATTTGCCCTGACATAAATTCCGCCACCGGCTTCTGCGATTTTTTGTAACGTCGCATCATCGAGTCGGGTAACGATGGTATTTCCCTGTTTATCTTTTTTAAAACCGATAGGTCTGCCATTCTGGTAAAGGGGTATCGGTCCGCCTTCAGGCAATCCCATTCCGATGGTATAAATCCGAATTCCGTTCTCTGCGGCCATCAATGCAGCCTGATGCGCATCGCCCTGATGATTTTCACCGTCGGTAATCACTACGATGGCTTTTTCGTGGTTATTATCATCGAATGAACGTACAGCAATAGTAATAGCATCGGCTATAGCAGTACCCTGAACAGGGATCATGTCGGTATTCACGGTAGAGAGGAAAAGCCGGGCAGCAGAGTAATCGGTAGTGAGCGGCATTTGCAGATAAGCTTTTCCGGCAAAAATGACAAGCCCCACGCGGTCGCCCTGCAACTTATTAATAAGCTGTGATATGGATTGGCGGGAGCGCTCCAGGCGATTGGGTTTGATATCCTCTGCCATCATTGAGTTAGAAACATCCAGTACAATCATCAGGTCGATCCCTTTTCGCTTCACATTCTCTAACCGCGATCCAAGCTGAGGATTTGCCGCACCGAGAGTTAACATAGCCCAGGCCAGCATCAGAAACAGGAATTTCACATTGCCTCTGGCCTTTGAAAAACCTTCGGTGAGCCGTTTCACAACATTACCATCACCCAAACGCTGAAGTGTTTTACGTTTTCGGCGTAAAATCAGCAGATGCAGTATCCAGAACAACGGGATAAGCAACAATGCATAAAGTATTTCAGGATGTGCAAATCGAAACATACGCGACAATTAAGGTAACATTTTTAACACTGTGCCCCGCAGAATAAATTCCAGCGCAAGCATCAGCATTGCTAAAACAACAAAGGGTAAAAACTCTTCACTTTTATTCCGAAACTCGGTAATATCAATTTTTGATTTTTCCAGTTGATCAATTTCCGAATAAATGGCCTCCAACGCTGCATTGTCAGTAGCCCGGAAATATTTTCCTCCGGTGGTTTCCGCAATATTTTGCAGAAGTTCTTCGTCGATACGTACCTCCATTTCCTGATAAACCGTACGGCCAAAAACATCTTTAGCGGGAAAAGGCGCCGTGCCGTTGGTACCAACACCTATAGTATATACACGAACACCATAAAGCCGTGCAATTTCTGCGGCAGAGAGGGGATCAACAGAGCCACGGTTATTTTCGCCATCCGTTAATAGAATAATCACTTTACTGATGGCTGTACTTTCCTGCAAACGGCTTACAGCCGTGGCGAGGCCATCACCAATAGCGGTTCCGTCTTCCAGCAACCCACTTCGTACCTCGCTAAACAACGACTTAACCACATTATGATCCGTAGTTAAAGGACATTGGGTAAAGGATTCAGCACTAAAAATCACCAGCCCGATACGGTCGTTAGGACGCATATCCACGAAGGAACCACCGACACGTTTGGCCGCTTCCAGTCGATTCGGTCTAAAATCCTCTGCCAACATACTACCGCTTACATCCAAAGCAGTGACCACATCGATGCCTTCGATAGATACATTCTGCCCTTTGGAACTGGTTTGAGGGCGAGCCAGCGCAATAATCAGCAAAACGATGGCCAACATGCGCAAAACAAAAAGTCCGTGAAAAATATAATGCAGCATACCACTACCCGGAGTACCAAAGGCTCCCGAATCCGGAATGCGCATATCGCCGAAGCTCTTGCGTCCCCGCCAAAGGTACCATCCCAACAGGAAGGGTACCAACAGTAAAAACCACAGAAAAGGCTTATTCGCAAATTCAAGCGCATTCCACATCACTACCCTCCTTTCGCATTTCTTCCCCGTCGGATGCAGGGCTGTCGTTCAATGCAGCGTTTTCTTCGCATATCGCTACATATCGTTTATGGGAGTCAATAACCAAATGAACGGATTGCGTCCAACAATCCTCATTTTCTTGCGGCAACGGGGTTACCCGGGCAAATTTCACCAGATCGGCGGAAGTAAAAACAGATGCAATTTCTTCATAATAAACACTTAAATACTGATTATCATGTACTTGCTCTAAAATTTCCGTAGTACTCATTTCCACCGCATGAAGATCAAACTGCTTTTCCAGATAAACTCTGAGAATATCGGTAATGGCGGAATAAAATCCTTTCACATTTCCTTTTTGCCAGATTTTTCGGGATTTCAGTTCATCAAGGGCATCCAGTGCCTCGCGGTGAGGAGGCACATTGGGTTTGTGCGGAAGGAATGAAAATCCGTTTGCAACCTTTTTCCTCCTGCGCAAAAAAACAATCAGAAGCAGTAGCAGAGTAACCACTATCAACCCGGCAAAAACCCAGGGAAATACTTCCCTGAAGGTTATTGGAATTGTGTTAACGGGAAGGATATCCCGAAAATTTGCGGTAGTATCAACCGCTACCGTATGCACTTCCAGCAAATGCGCCATTGTTTCAAGTTCCCGGGTAATCCCTCCGGCATCAATCAGGAAGCGGAAAGGAGGAACTGCATAATAACCTGAATCGAAAGAAGTAATCACGAATTGTTGAGAATACAACACACGATCATTGGCCAAAAAACCCGTATCAATATTCGTTCTGGACAACACTTCAATCTCAGCGCGAAGTGTATCCGCAATTTCGGGCCAGGTTACGGTTGCCTGACGGGAGCACTCTACCGTCAGGTTTAACCGGGTTTGTTCGCCAACCCGGATGGAAGAGGTATCCAGTACCGAACGAACCTCCGGTTGCTGGGCCATAACGGGCCACCAGGGCAATAGCAGCAAAATGAGCCAACTCCATCTTTTTAACATTATGTGCATATTAAAACCTGCTTTCTCGTTTACGAAACAATAACATCAAAGGCTTCACATAATCACTGTGCGTAGTCAGCACAGCGCTATCAATACCATTGCGTATAAATATACCATCCGCAGTACGGTGTTTTTTTTCAAAATAAGCACGGTAATGTTCACGTACTTTTTTGCTGGAAGTATCCACCCAGCGCCTTTCACCCTTTTCTTTATCAAAAACCCGCACAAAACCAAGGTCTGGGATTGATAATTCAGCCGGGTCAACAACCCGGAGGGCCACGATATCATGCTTATGATTGGCAATCCGCAAAGCCCGTTCGAAATCCCCGTCCAGAAAATCGCTGATTAAAAATACAGTTGCCCGTTTTTTAATGGCATTAGACAAAAACCGCAAAGCCTCCGAGATATCGGTTTGCTGGTGTTCCGGGTGAAAATCAATCAATTCCCGAATAATCCGCAGAATATGGGAAGTACCTTTTTTTGGGGGTATAAACTTTTCAACTTTATTACTGAAGAACACAACGCCTACCTTATCATTATTGGTAATGGCGGAAAAAGCAAGGACAGAGGACACTTCAGTAATAAGATCTTCCTTAAGGCAGCTTTTTGTTCCAAATTCGTTGGATCCGCTCACATCAATCAGGAGGATTACGGTGAGTTCGCGTTCTTCTTCATAAATTTTCACATAGGGATGGTTCAACCGGGCCGTTACATTCCAGTCAATATTCCGTATATCATCACCATATTGATATTCCCGCACTTCATTAAAAGCCATTCCACGGCCTTTAAAGGCACTATGGTAGTGGCCGGCAAAAATCTGTGACGACAATCCACGGGTTTTAATTTCAATTTTTCGTACTTTTTTTAATATCGCTGAAGTCTCCATGAAGAAGCAGATATAAAGGAACTCGTTAAATATTAAGGAACTTCTACACTATTAAGTATTTCATTCACGATGTTTTCAGAAGTAATATTCTCAGCTTCTGCCTCATAGGTTAATCCGATACGATGACGCAACACATCGTGAGCTACAGCACGGATATCTTCCGGAATGACATACCCTCTGCGCTTAATAAACGCGTAGGCTTTTGCTGCCAGTGCCATATTTATGGAGGCACGGGGTGAGGCACCATACTGAATCATAGACTCAAAGCGTTCCAGTTTGTAATTTGCTGGATAGCGCGAAGCAAACACAATACTGGTAATATAGTTTTCGATTTTTTCGTCGAGATAGACCATATTAACCACCTCACGGGCGCGCAGGATGTCGGCCGGTTTAACTACGGCATTGGGCGCCATAGTAGTACCGGAGATATTCTGCCGCAAAATCAGTTTTTCTTCTTCCTGTGAAGGATATCCGATAATGACTTTCAGCATAAAACGGTCGACCTGAGCTTCCGGCAGCGGATAAGTTCCTTCTTGTTCAATAGGATTTTGCGTTGCCAGCACGAGAAATGGTTCTTCCAACGAGTAAGTAGTCTCACCAAGGGTAACCTGACGTTCCTGCATGGCTTCCAGTAAAGCACTCTGAACTTTGGCGGGTGAACGGTTAATTTCATCAGCCAGAATAAAATTAGAAAAAAGAGGGCCTTTACGAACCACAAATTCTTCTTTCTTTTGGGAATAAATCATAGTACCCAGCAAATCGGCTGGCAGCAGGTCAGGGGTAAACTGGATCCGGGAAAAGCCTGCATCGATGGTAGCCGCCAACGATTTTATGGCCAGCGTTTTTGCCAGGCCAGGTACTCCCTCCAAAAGGATATGCCCCCGGGTGAGCAAACCAACCAGCAACCGTTCAACCATAGGTTTCTGGCCAACAATGACTTTGTTCATTTCTGCAGTAATCACGTCAACAATTGCGCTTTCCTGCCTGATCATCTCATTTAACTCTTTTATATTTGTTTCCATAAGGGTAAGTGATTTTCATTATCGCTTGCAAAAATATAACACCTGCCCATGAGCAGCAGCAGAATTGGTGTTAAAATATGTTAAGCCCACCGATCAAAAAAAAAGGGAAACCAAAAGCAAGAGGAAAAAATAGAGATCAGGGCTGCAAACATTTAGTAGGGCAGTAAACTATTGGATTTACACATTTTTTTTTACCTTTGTAAACGAATAAAATTACGATGGGGATATAAACATCCAAATGTTAAAATTTTTGAATATTAACAGGTTGTACAAACAGAAAAAAGGTGTAACTTGTGCCACTTTGGAAGTTCGCGATTAACAAGTAATAAAATAAACCACAAACGTATGAAAAACAAAAATTTACGATTTCGTCTTTTGGCAATTCTAGGTGGAGTTTTTATGCTCCTGTTGGCCACATCCACCACCTGGGCTCAGACAGGAGCGGTAAATGTGGGACAGGAAACATCGGATCCGGGGACAGCAGCGATTGAATATCTTGCAGGAATGAGGATCGACCCTGCCACAGGAAACATTAATCCACAGGATTTGCAAAACGCACAACAAGGTGTTGCCGCGCTGTTGCAAACCCGGGCCAAAAGTGACTTCAATTGGGAAACACGCGGACCGATCAACAAATCAGGGCGTATCAGCAGTTTTCTGTTTGATGCCAAAGACGAAACCGGTGCAACCATCTATGCAGCCAGTCCCTCCGGCGGAATCTGGAAAACTACCAACGGCGGTCTTACCTATTCCGCAGCAGGAGAAGAAAACAAGGAGATGAAATCCAGTAAATTATATCAGGCAGAGAATGGTGACCTCTTTGTTTGCACCGGAGAACCTGCCGATGCACTCCGCTTTAACGGATACGGCAACTTCCAGGGCTCAGGAATTTATAAAAGCAGCGATGGAAATACATTTACACAATTATCCGGTACAGTACCGCAGGGAGAAGAATCACCCTGGTACTGCGTATTTAATTTTACAATCGCCGATGGCAAATATTATGCAGCCACCATTCAGGGTCTCTATGTTTCAGCCGATAACGGCGAATCATGGGTGCTGGCGAAAGATAAAGAAAATAATGAAATGGCCGGTATTTGCACAAATGTGGCTACAACCACCAACGGTGAACTTATTGCAGCTTTAAACAGCCATTTTTACTTCTCCACTACCGGGCAAAATGGTTTTACGAACCATTCAATAATGTACCATAATGAAATTGATAGTGTCATCAATCCGGAGAAACTTCCCCGAGATGGCATTGCCTACCTTACTTTTGCCATCGCACCCAGCGACCCGGCAACTATTTACGCCGTTACTTGTAATGTGGATGATCCAATTTCAGGAACCGACGATGAATATGGAACCCTTGAAGGCGTTTATGTTACTTTTGATGGCGCTGAAAATTGGGAAAAAGTCGGACCAGGAAGCAGTACAGGATTCAATGTATATTCAACCAATAACGGCCCTTACACCGATGCACTGGCCATTCACCCCGACAACAACGAACACATTATTATTGGAGGTACAAATATTTTTGAAGGACATTTTGTACAACACAATACGTATTACCAATGGACGGAAAAAACCTCCAGCAACTCAGGCATTCTCTACATTCCTGCCAACAAACATGAAATCCGTTTCCATCCCAACAATACAAATATAATTGCCATGGCTACCGATGCAGGTATTTATACTTTTAATCTGCAGACGTATGAAATTATCGGACTCAACAAAGGATTGGGCACAACAAATTGCTATTCAGTAAATGCAGGATATGACGGATCATTAATTTCCTCCACTCAAAGCAACAACAGCCTCATTATGAGCGGACAAGGGACACTGCCAAATTACGGAATCAACCTGCAGTTTCCATTGTATACGTCCAGTTTTACCGGTGGCCGCAGCTACCATTCCTTTATTTATCCCATTTCTATGTTCTACACCAACGACGGAGTTGCCAGTATTGATTATATCCGTGCAGATGATGAAGCGCCGCAAGCCGTTCATCTTGACGGGATAACCGATAACGATAAAACCTTTATGGTACCCTCTGTATTTTGGGAAAGTTTTACCAATGAAAATAGCCGTGATTCCATTGAATTCAAAGCGGAATCCTTTACGGCCGCAGGCACAACCGTAACCTTGGAAAGCAGAAATGGAAAATACCCTGTCGAATTCACTCTGCCCTATGATTTACCGCAGGGCAATGACAGTACAATTATGGTTCAGGATAAAACCAGTTCAAAGTTTTTCATCGCGCTGAAAGATAATATCTACATGACCACCGGAATGGTTAACTTTTTTGAAGACCCGGAGTGGTTCCTCATCGCCAACACGACAAATAGTGGATTCGAAGGTACTTCAACCTGCGTCGCCGTGACACCGAATGCAAATCACCTCTTTGTAGGAACAGCAGAAGGAAAACTATACCGGATTTCCAACCTCGCTCTGGCCTATAATGCCGAACGTGCCGATGTAACCAATCCTACATGTATTGTTTCAACTGCGTTGATTGCCTCTTTTGACGACCGCGTTGTAACCAGCATTGCAGCAGACCCCAATGATGAAAACCATATCATCGTCACCCTTGGGAATTATGGATATGAAGACTACGTTTTACAATGTGATAACACCCTGGATGAATTCCCCGAATTTACGACAATTCAAGGAAATCTGCCGAAAATGCCGGTTTATACGGCAATGATTGAAATGAACAACCGCAATCATGTGATTATTGGCACCGATATGGGAGTATATGAAACTACAAGTACTTCAAATCCTTCCTGGGTTTATGCCAGCCAGGGAATCGGAACAATCCCTGTTTTTGAAATCAAACAACAGACACTGAATCATTACCCAATTGTAGACAACGGCAAGAAAAAAATGGTCACTAATTTTGGTGCTATCTATGCGGCCACCGGAGGAAAGGGGGTATTTGAAAGCAGAGCCTTTGTTGGTATCGGGGATTATGAACCGGAAAATACCACACAGGTAACAAATCTTTCACTCTACCCAAACCCGGTGATTGATCAGGCTGCCTTACAATTTGACGCTTCACAGGCTGGGTTTGCCATGATTAATATTTTCGATCTGAACGGAAGAATTTTGTCAACCCAAAATCTCCAGCTGATCCGTCAGGGTTCCCATACGATAGAGGTCGACCTAAACCGGATCAAACAAGGCACCTATATCCTACAACTTGTAGTAAACGGAAAGAGTTCGACCACAAAATTTATGGTAGTTCAATAATCCGGATCAGGTGATTGGAATAAATTTAGAAAAAACGAAAAAATTAAACAACAAATAGTTATGAAAAAAATATTAGCAACCTTCAGCCTGATATTTGTCTCAGTAACCCTGTTTGCAGGCACATTGGTGTATGCGCCCTTATTGGTTGCACCGAATGACGGGGCAGAAAACCTGATGCCAGACACAGAGCTCGACTGGACAGCAGTAGCCGGGGCATCCACATCCATTTACTACGAGATTCAAATCGACAACGAAAATACATTTCCTGACCCCTATACTACCACCTCCATTTTTACGGCAATCAATGCCCCAAAACTAAACTTTGGTGAAGTCTTCTTCTGGCGGGTCAGAGCAGTCGATGGAGATGAAATCTCATCCTGGTCTGAAATTCGTTCATTTTCCACTATTGCCGCTTTTCTTCTCGACAGGCCCAGAAATGATGCAACAAATGCAGCGCCCAATGAAGAGATAAAATGGAAAACCACAGCAACAAGCATACATATGTCAGGGATTGATCAGTTTGAAATTATGCTGGATACGTCAGCCGGCTTTTCCTCCCCTGCCCCATATCATATTGTTTATCTTGAAGATGCAGCACCTATCTTCAATTTGAATCAGGCAAAAATCAACGGAAAAGGCCTGCTCTTTGGAGAAAAATTCTTTTGGAAAGTACGTGGAATCCATGAAAACGATACCTCCGATTGGTCGGAAGTATTTAATTTTACTGTAATTGCAGGAACAACGCTGAAAGATCCATCCAACGCCGAAGTAACTGACCTGAATTTCGATTTCAAATGGAATGCGATAAATGGCGTTACAAATTACATTTTCCAGTTGTCAGAAGATGAGAATTTTACAACCGCTACAACGCTTACAGTTTTAGACCGTCAGCTGAGTTCCGACACACTTGAATTTGGAACTACCTACTACTGGCGAGTCGCTTGTGAACACGAGCTGGATATTTCAGCGTACACCGCACCCTTCAGTTTGACCACAAAAGCGGCGCCCTCCCTTAACAGCCCAGCCAACGGAGCAACAAATATATCCACCACACCGACATTAAAATGGACAAAAATGTCGGGTCCTACTACTTTTGATCTGCAATACTCCTTGAATGACGCAACATTTACCAACGCAAGAATAATTACGCTGGAAAACGCCAATAGTGCCGCCACAGAATCATATACCATCAACAATGTTATCGACAGTGCGACCATAGTGTACTGGAGAGTAAGAGCCAAAGTAAAGACCAGCCAGATTTCTGAATGGAGCGATGAATGGTCATTTACCATAGCATCAACCGGAATTGGCGAAGACACAGAACAAGAAAAATTCACACTCTATCCAAATCCCAGTAACGGGGCATTTACAATCTCCTATCCCTATGCTGAAGGAGCTTTAGTAAACCTTCAAATTGTTAACCTGCTAGGCAAGGTTGTATATGAAAACACATTAGATTTTTCCGATGGAGTGGCCATACGAAATATTGATGCGAACATCCCGGAAGGTATATACATCATCAAATTACAAAAAGAGAAAAAGGTCTTAACCGATAAAATTACGATCTGTTATTAAGACCCTGTTTATTATTAACTTCTAAACTACTTGCAGAAAGCTGTTAC
>RZYD01000475.1 GCA_009930445.1 Bacteroidia bacterium
AATTAAACCCGTGGTAAAAATGGAAAATGTGATTAAAGGAATAGAAAAATCTATCCCTTCACGCCATCACCACCTGATTCCGCTTAACGAACAAGCCATCCAGAAAGGGATTAACGCGGTACAACAAATGGCGTAACCCGTATAGTAATAAAACAAAACAGGAGGAAGACAGGATTTGTTCTCCTCCTGTTTTGTTTTATTCCACATACAAAGCAATTCCACGAAACCGTTGACGAACAATAAGTTTCTCAAAGTTCGCATTTTATTGTTAGGGTCACGCTTACTAACCAATATCCAATATCCAGCAATAATCATCCAATAATCGAATATTAAAGCAATCTATCGCATTGAATATTATTGACTATTTATTGAATATTATTCATTCTGACGAAGACCCAAATTTAAGTCAACTAAGGGTAAAATCATCAAATCATAAACATGCTGCAAAGGAAAGATTCGATCTATTGAATAAAAAACCATTGACAAATTAACAGGCGATTATTACAGGGGTAATTGCTCAGATACGCTCAATCATTTATTGCGAATAATGCGATTTATCCGATACGCCCAACCGTTGAGGGGTTCGGTAAAAAACCGAAACCTCTGGATGGACTTGCCTGTGTGAATAGCAATTATAAAAGCGACAGTATTTTGCAAAAAAATTAATCAGCAATATTAACTCACGCTTGTGGGGTTTGTATTTTTGGGGAAGCGTAGCGAAATATAGGGAAGGCTTTGGGGAATAAAGTAGTTTTGTCCGGGAATAGGATTTTCGTGTTGTTGCTAGTGTTTTTGTCACGGGGTTACCCTTTAAAAGTATTTAAACCCTTTTAAAGGGTGGCACCGAAGCCTGTACCCCGCAAAAAGCCAACAATCAACACATTAAACATTTCCCTCATTTTTCTGGCATGAGATTTGACTCCCCGCCGTTCCACTCGCTTTGCATTCCCGCTGCCCTTTTCCAATCTTCCGGCGCAGTGTCCTACTGTGCCGCCAAAATAAGGAGAGGGCGAAGTGACCAGCCGTTACGACCGATTGAAAAAGCCTTTGGTTTGTCATAACAAATCAATGAATTTGTCTGCCATACTCCGTAAGTTGCATTTCAAAATGAAAATTCCTTGCAAAAACAAAACGGCACTAATAGCTAACTCAAATTTCACACATTATTGTTAGGATCACTAGTACAAAAAAAACACCCAATATCCAACGTAAATATCGAATAATCAAATATTAAAGCAAAATATCGAATTGAATATTATTGGCAACTTATTGAATATTATTCATTCTACCGAAGATCCAAATCTAAGTCAACAAGGCTAAAATTGTAAAATTATAATCATACGGTAAGGGAAAGATTCGATCTAGCGGTTAAAAAACCATTAACAAATCAACAGGCGTTTATTGCAGGGCTTAATTGCTCAGATACGCCCAATCATTTATCGCGGGTATTGCAAATTATGCGATACGCCCGACCGTGGGGGGATCCATTAACGAATCGAAACCTCTGGATGGGCTTGGCTGATACCAATACAACGATTTTAGTGCACAAATTGCAACATTGACCCTTACCATGCTTCAGGATATCGTATTAACCATGAGGTTTCGATGAAAACACGATGAAGCGATGATGGCTATTTTTAAAGGATCAAACAAGTATTCATAAACGATCCAATCAGCGATTATTTGGCGTATTCATTAAAAATACCTGACATATAAAAATGCTGTTTAATGCTATGGAGAAAATAAATGGAGAAGAAAAATATGCGTAAAAACGGAAGCTAAAAAATCGCACAGCTACAAAACGAGTCCAATCGTCTGGTATTATGCCTCATAATAAAAATGCATGCAATAAACTACTGCTATAAAGCTAATATCATGCAAGCTCACCCGATAATTTACTACGAACAAACCTACACAATAAAGTACAAACCATAAATAAATTAGGGAGAAATCAAAAACCGGACACGTAAGCAATCTGTAGTTCAATGGCGCGAAAAACAAATCAAAAAACCCAATAGAAGCAGTTTTCTGATTTACAGCAACTTATCGGCCATCAACTGTTCTGCATGCTCCTTGAGGGTTTCCTCCACTGGCCGGAAATGTATGTTCAAACAATTGAT
>RZYD01000476.1 GCA_009930445.1 Bacteroidia bacterium
TATATGCTTGGTAAAGCCGCTGAACTGACCTATGAAATAGAAATACTCAGTTAGGTTTTAACAGCCGAATTGTTGGTATATTTTCTGGATTAAGCCATCGGATGCAAGTCGGATGGCTTTTTTTGTTTTATTCTGATGCTTATTTCTATTTTCGCGCTTTACTTTTCATTCCGACTTACTATTTTGCTATTTTTGTAAGAATCTATAAAAAATAGTATGACCCTATCGTTATCCGTTATTGCAATTTTAATCCTGGTGGGATTGATTTTGTTGTTGTTGGAAGTATTGGTGATCCCCGGAGTGGGCGTTGCCGGGATTGTTGGTTTTGGTTTGATTGGCGTTGCCGTTTGGCAGGCCTTTAGTTCCCATGGAATGGGAGTGGGAATACGCACTGTAATTATTGTTGTTGCTTTATCTGTAGCCTTAATTTATTTGAGTCTGAAATCAAAAACTTGGTCGCGGATTAGTTTGAATAATAATTTAACGGGGAAAGTTAATGTGGTGGATGAACTTGAAATTAAAGCCGGTGATCGCGGGGTTACGGTTGGGCGGCTTGCTCCTATGGGTAAGGCTGAGTTTAATGGAAAGTATTATGAAGTAAAAACTTATGGCGAATACGTTGATCCGAATCAGCCCATCGAGGTGATAAAAATAGAGTTCAATTCGATTTATGTGAAACCAGTAAAACTTTAATTCTATGTTGCAAACCTTTTCAATTCTTTTGCAAACCCCTGCTCCGCCAAGTCTTGGCTGGATTGTGGGCATTGCTATTGCCGGCATTTTTCTGCTTTGGCTTTTGTTTTATTTTATTCCTGTCGGCTTATGGTTTACTGCCCTTTTAAGCGGGGTTCGTATTTCGCTGCTTCAGTTGATCTTTATGCGCTGGCGTAAAGTACCTCCGAAGGTAATTGTTCAGAGCCTTATTTCAAGCACAAAGGCCGGATTAAGCCTGAATCGTAACGATCTGGAAGCCCATTTTTTGGCGGGAGGTAATGTACAGGGCGTCGTAAATGCTTTAATTTCTGCCGACAAAGCAAATATGTCGCTGGATTTTAAAACTGCAACTGCTATCGACCTCGCCGGTCGTGATGTATTTGAAGCCGTTCAGATGTCGGTAAACCCTAAAGTAATTGATACCCCGCCGGTTACTGCGGTAGCCAAGGACGGTATTCAGCTGATTGCCAAAGCCCGTGTAACGGTACGCGCGAATATTCGCCAGCTTGTGGGAGGCGCTGGAGAGGAAACCGTGTTGGCCCGTGTTGGTGAAGGCGTGGTTTCTTCTATTGGATCGGCTAATTCACACAAAGCCGTACTCGAAAATCCTGACTCCATTTCTAAAGTCGTTTTGGATAAAGGCCTTGACTCCGGTACGGCCTTTGAGATTTTGTCTATTGATATTGCTGATATTGATATCGGGAAGAATATTGGTGCTGTTCTTCAGATGGATCAGGCGAATGCCGATAAAAATATTGCGCAGGCAAAAGCCGAAGAACGTCGTGCAATGGCGGTTGCCAACGAACAAGAGATGAAGGCCAAAGCCCAGGAAGCCCGTGCGAAAGTAATCGAAGCCGAAGCGCAGATTCCCATCGCTATTGCCGAGGCATTCCGTAACGGAAATCTTGGAATAATGGATTATTACAAATTCCAGAATATTCAGGCGGATACTAAAATGCGGGACAGTATTGCTGAACCTCCTGTGTCATCTCCACATAAAAATGAATTTGGTAAAGATGATAATTCCGAAAAACGGAAATAATTAAATAAAAAAAAGGCTGTCGTACAGACAGCCTTTTTTATTATTGTTGAATACGGTACGTGATGCCCGCCGAAAGATACGAGATGTTAAATCCCATTTCTGCCATTACTGCCAGATTGTCGGTAAAGTAATAACGCCCACCGAGAAAAAGGTCAAATACAGGATACAGTTTGTTGGGCGTCCTGACTCCGTACCCCAAATCCCCGGTTTCCACTTCAATGCGGCTGGTCATGCCCAGCATTAGTCCCCCATAGGCATCTACCTTATTAAAAACCGGGTCGTCCATAAAATCTGCCAGGGCAAAATGATAGTACCCGCGTGCGCCTACTGTAATGTGATACCGGGTATTGGTGTAAT
>RZYD01000477.1 GCA_009930445.1 Bacteroidia bacterium
TATCGATTTCGCTATGGATACCATCGGTATCTCCGGCACGAATGTACACGTTTTTGCAGGCGATAACCAAACAGAAAGAATCTTTACAGTAACAGGTACACTGGTTTTCTCCTTCCCCGATGGCCGTTCAATTCTCCGCGAGTCGGAATTGGTCAGAGAATGGCTTTCTGGTCTGGAGACAGAATTCAACCCACTGGATGATAGCATTATAATCGCCGGAACAATAACACTCACGCACAGCGACGGGGACATTTTTGTGAAAGAAATCGTTGACCCGCTGATGCGTATTGGCGAATGCCGTTGGATTGTGCTGGGCAGTGTTGAATTCTTCAAAAATGACGTTTCAGTTTTACTTCTTGATTATGGAGATGGCGAATGTGACCGCATTGCAACCCTAACCTACGAAGGAGAAACCCACGAAATCCTTATTGGTGGAAGACGCTGGGGAAATAACCATTAGCAGTAAAAGCCGGATGCAAGTGTATTCCTGCATCCGGCTTTTTATCAGGCATGAAAAGAAAAGCAATCCGTTGAGCGAAAAAGAGTTTAAAACGATATTTGATCAGTGGTTTAACCCGCTTCGGGCCTACCTGATTTATCGGAGTGGCGATGAGGAACTAGCCACTGATATTGCGCAAGAAACGATGCTGATTGCCTGGCAAAAAAATATCTATACCCAACCGAAGTTCATTCCGGCAATGCTCTATAAAATTGCCGGCGACCTGTTTGTCAGTTATTACCGAAAACAGCAATCAGCCACTAAGTACCAGCTCACTTTAGCATCGGATAACCATTCATTGACACCGGAAGAGGTTATTAACTATCAGGAAACCAATGCAAAATATGAAAAAATTCTAGCACAATTACCGGAAGGCCAACGCACCGTTTACCTCATGTCGCGATTAGAAGCATTACACTACAAAGAGATCGCAATTCGTCTGGGCATAGGTGTAAAAGCAGTTGAAAAACGAATGAGCAACGCACTGTCAACCCTTCGGCAAAAACTCATCAACGAATGACACACGATAACCGACAATTCACTCCCAACGGAGGCCTCAGCCTCGATGACCACCTCTCCCGGTCGCACATCGTCTGGAAAAAATCCGGGGATCAGGCGTGGAAAGAAATACAACAACAAATACAAAAACAACCGGTTATCACACCGCTTGACCGTCGTACGCTATATGCCCGCTATTCGATCGCGGCAGTTCTTATTTTACTCTTTGGCATAACCCTGTTTATCCGTTTCTATTCAAAAGTTACCACCACTGAGTACGGTCACCCTATGGCCATTACCCTGCCCGATGGCTCAGAAGTAAACCTCCAAGCAGGCTCCAAACTCGCATGGAATCCACTTTGGTGGAAAATAAGCCGGATCGCAACACTGCAAGGAGAAGCCTTTTTTCATGCCCTACCCGGAGGCCGCTTTACAGTAAAAAGTGAACAAGGATCAACGACCGTTTTAGGAACCTCATTTAACATCCTTGCCCGCGATAACCGTTACGAAATTACCTGCATGACAGGACAGGTAAAGGCCGAGGCGAAAACAACAAAACAACAAATTATTATTAATGCGGGAGAGCGGGCCATACTGAATTCCAGCGGCATTTTCATCCTGAAAAAAAACAATAATACTGAACATATTAGCGGATGGGAAAATAATATGTTTACTTTTACCTCAGCACCGCTGCAGGAGGTATGGAAAGAGGTGATGCGACAATACGGAATAATCCTTTATTACCCGGTCACAAACCACTTGTACACGGGTTTCTTTTCCCGGTCGATGGAAGTGGAGACAGTGTTAAATCTGATAGGTAAACCCTTTGGATTAACCTTTATTAAAAAGGCAGAAAACGAATATGAAATTATTCCAGACAAAATTCAAACTGGCCCTTAATAGAGCCCTTCTGTTTGTAGCCATTGCAACAATGCCGGTAGTACTCAAGGCCCAATTCATAGTTATTTCAGCTAATAATGAACCCCTTAACAAGGTAATGATTCAACTCCGGGATTCAGCCGGCATTCAACTCTCCTTCGATGATGCCTTACTTAGTACCTTTCTGATCAGCAGTCATCAGACATTTCCAACCCCGGAAGCAGCAATTCAG
>RZYD01000478.1 GCA_009930445.1 Bacteroidia bacterium
AAATTATCGTAAAAAGCAGAATAGCTGTCTATATTTTCGTTCATTCCTTTTTGAAAAACCTTAGCACCCGCACGAAACAACAACTTATCATGAAACTTTGCCCCAAAAGAACCCTGAATACAGTGATCCGGCCATAAATATTGGTCGATCGTACCCAAACGGATAAAATCACCTACTGCTTTTCCACGATGGGAGGACGCAAAACTTTTATGCCCGGCAGGATGCCAGTCCTGTGTATAAATCACATGGCTAAATCGTTCTATCAATGAATTAACTACCGGAATGATACGACTCCCCCCCCGAACTTCCAATGCACCTCCCTCTAAAAAATCATTCTGTACATCAACAACAATAAGAATCTCCATTTACTCCTTTTTTTACAAAAGTATAAAAAAGAACCCACAGATAAATTTCTGACCTCCACGGAAAAGGAAAAACCAGATTGAAAATCAGCGCTTCGGGTGATCTTGGGTAATCTTCTGAAATAAAATCAGTAAAACACGTAGGCGTTACACGTAATTTTTTTTAATTTCGAAACATGACTCATCACAGGATCAACTCAGTTTATTTTAGCTATATATAAAAAAAATCTCATGAGAATCGCTCGAATTGCGCCCAAAACAGAAGCATTGAATGCCGAATCCATCGACTTACAGGCCTTACATCCACTGATTAAAAAATATAAAGGTAAAAAAGGAGCTATCATTCCTTTGCTACAAGGTATTCAATCGGTATACGGATTCCTTCCACGTGCTGCAATGGATTATATCGCTAAGGAATGTGCCATAGAACCCAGCGAATTATTTGGAGTAGCCACGTTCTATGCCCAATTTAGAATGAATCCAGTTGGAAAACATATTATTAAGGTATGCCATGGAACCGCTTGCCATGTACAAAACGCTAACGCAATTACCGATGCCATAGCCGAAGCACTTGGAATTTCCGATGGGGAAACAACACCTGACAAACTCTTCACGCTCGAATCGGTGGCTTGTCTGGGTTGCTGTTCTCTGGCACCCGTGATGATGATCGATGAAGAAACCTACGGAAAACTCACCGGAACAAAAGCGGTTCGTATCATCAAAAACATTAAAATCGCCGACAACCAGGGCATCTAACCTCATAACACCATCGAAATGAAAAAAACAAAAGTCATTGTTGGACTTGGAAGTTGCGGAATTGCTGCCGGTGCCAACAAAGTATACGATAAAATTGAGGCACTCCAAAAGGTCGAGAACCTTGAATTTGAACTTAAAAAAACAAGCTGTGTAGGAATGTGCTACCGGGAACCCCTGGTGGAGATTCAGGATGCATCAGGAACCTACCTGTACGGCGATGTGGATGAAGATCGTATTGTCGAAATTATCGATAAACATATTCACCATCACGACCCCGTGAAAGAATTTATTGTCAGAACAGATCTTTTTAAAACTGAAGATAATGAATATGTAGATAATCAGGTAAAAATTGCATTACGGCATTGTGGATTTATTGATCCTGAAAGTATTTCGGATTACGAAAACCAACAAGGCTATAAAGCACTGAAAAAAATTCAGACAGAAAAAATCCAACCAGAGCAGGTAATACAAACGGTTATCGATTCAGGTTTACGCGGAAGAGGAGGAGGCGGTTTCCCAACAGGGCTCAAATGGAAATTTGCCTTTAACAGCCAAAGCGATGTAAAATATCTCATCTGTAATGCGGATGAAGGAGACCCCGGAGCGTTTATGGATCGCTCACTGCTGGAAGGCGACCCCCATGCAGTAATCGAGGGAATGATTATCGGTGCATTCGCTATCGGTGCCACAGAAGGCGTTATCTACTGCCGCGCAGAATATCCGCTGGCCATAAAACGACTGCAAATTGCACTAAATCAGGCTCGTAAAAAAGGGTATCTGGGAAAGAATGCTGCCGGAATAGAAAACTTCCATTTCGACATCTACATCAAAGAAGGAGCGGGCGCTTTTGTGTGTGGAGAAGAAACAGCCCTGATGGCCTCGGTGGAAGGGAAACGCGGTATGCCAAGAAAAAGACCTCCCTTTCCTGCAATCAGTGGATTATGGAAAAAACCTACCAATATTAATAATGTGGAAACATGGGCC
>RZYD01000063.1 GCA_009930445.1 Bacteroidia bacterium
CAACCGCCTGTAACCATTGACGATGGAGTGGCTGCCCTTGACGTTGCCTACCAAATTCTTGATAAAGTGAATTTTTCCCTGGGTCATTTGAAATAAAATTCGATTCGCTGCGTTTGAAAAGAATAGCACACAGGAAATATTTATAAGGTTTAAATTAACTCCATGACGAACAGGTTTTCACTAATCCTAATGCTCCTCGTTTTTAGTGTTATTCAGGTTGTTTTTATCTCCTGTGGAAAATCGGATCCCGATTCCATTCCTTCTTATATCGCTGTCGATACCAGCTTTCTTCACTCACAATCTGGTTTAACAGGTTCTTCAAGCCACCGGATTGTGGATGTCTGGCTCTATGCCGATGAACAATTGATCGGGGCTTTTGAAACGCCTGTAATGATTCCTGTCCTGGAGGAAGGTAAGGTAAAATTGCGATTTAATCCAGGAATAATGGCCAACGGTATCGGTGAATCCCGGCAAGCGTATAGTTTCCTTTCCCCATACGAAATAACTACCCGGCTCACTCGTGATTCAGTCGTGGTTATTAATCCGGTATATACCTATAAAGATAATGTGCATATGGTCTGGATTGAAGACTTTGAGGATTTGAGCGCCAACCTGAAAAAATCGGCTAAAAGCGATACTTCCGTCCTGATTACTACTACACCCGGCGAAGTCTTCGAAGGAAGTGCCTCCGGTAAGATTGTTCTTACCAAGGAACCTTCCCGCCAGTTTTTTGAGGTGTTGTCGGATACCAGCTATGTACTCCCTCAGGATGGTTCCACCATCGTGCTGGAAATGAATTATAAAACCGAAACCGTGTTTACCGTGGGAGTTTTCGTTAATACCAGTACTACCATGACCCAGGTTTCGGTGCTGAACCTTAATGCAACCGACACCTGGAAAAAAGTTTATATATACCTGACTACTGCCGTGAATACCAATAGCTCCGCACTCGATTATTCGATCTTCTTTGGCGGGTTTATTGATGAAGAGGCTTCCCAATCTGTCGTATACCTGGATAACCTGAAATTATTATATTAATGCCTATGAATAGAAAGTTACAGGTTCTTAAGTATGTTACAGGCGATGTTTTATCGGCCTTTATTGCCTGGTCACTTTTCTTTCTTTACCGCAAGTACCGCATCGAAACTCCGGTACACGATAATGTTTTTCAGATCTACCTGGATACCAATTATTATCTCGGCGCACTGATAATTCCCTTTTTTTGGCTTTGTTTGTATGTCCTGATTGGTACTTACCGAAAAGTTTACCGGAAATCAAGAATCAAAGAATTTGGCCAAACGATGATGATTACCGTCATCGGTGTGGTCATCATCTTTTTTGCCCTTATTCTCGATGATACCGTAATCTCGTATACCTCGTATTACAAATCGTTTCTCTTTTTGCTTACCACGCATTTTTTCTTCACTTATCTCTTTCGTGTGATAATTACGTCAATAACTGCCTACCGAATTCATCACCGGTATATTGGTTTTCCAACGGTGATTGTGGGAAGCAATGGAAATGCTATTACGGTGTATAACGAAATCGAAAATCAAGAGAAATCATCCGGCAATTTTTTTGTGGGTTTTGTTAATGCAAATGAATCTGAAAGCCATAAGTTATCTGCTTATTTGCCACATCTGGGACATTACACGCAATTATCAGAAATTATTCGGAAATATGCAATCGAAGAAGTGATAATTGCGATTGAACGCTCTGAGAATCAGACTGTTGAAAAGATTATGGCGGAGCTTGAAGATTGTGAAGTCGTTGTAAAAATTATACCTTATATGCAAGATTTTCTATTTGGAACCGTACGCACCAGCGGCATTTTTCATACGCCACTGATTGAAGTTGTGCCTGAACTGATGCCCGTGTGGCAGCAAACCATAAAACGGGGAATGGATATTGTACTTTCTATTTTGGCTATGCTCCTTCTTTCTCCGGTGTATATTTTTACTGCCATTGGTGTGAAACTGAGCTCTCCGGGATCAATTCTGTACAGTCAGGAACGGATAGGCCGTTATGGCCGGCCTTTTCGAATGCATAAATTTCGCTCTATGGTTGTGGATGCAGAGAAATTTGGCCCCCAGCTCTCCTCAAAAGATGATCCGCGAATTACCCGGTTTGGAAAGATGATGCGTAAATACCGCCTCGATGAATTGCCCCAGTTTTTTACGGTGTTGAAAGGTGATATGAGTATTGTTGGGCCGCGGCCCGAACGTCGTTATTATATTGAACAAATTAGTAAAGTGGCCCCCTATAACCGGCTGCTGCTGAAAGTGAAGCCGGGCATCACCTCCTGGGGTCAGGTCAAATATGGCTATGCCGAAAATATCGAGGAAATGGTCGAACGTCTTAAATATGATATTCTTTATATTGAAAATATGTCGCTGGCCATGGATTTTAAAATCCTGATCTATACCGTTTTAATTGTCCTTCAGGGGAGAGGAAAATAAAATTAACCCTGACGTCTTTTCCGGATTCGTCAGGGTTTTTTGTTGAGCGGCAAATGGGACTCGAACCCACGACCCTCAGCTTGGGAAGCTGATGCTCTACCAACTGAGCTACTGCCGCATCAGTGTACAAATGTAAATATTTTTTCTACTCCCGCAACCCGCCTATAGCAGATTCTTTCACGAATTTTTCCTTCAGAAATTAATTCTATCTTTGAAAAAATTTTTCCATGATTCTAATAGCAGATTCCGGCTCAACCAAAACCGACTGGGTTTTATTGGATAAGAATACAACGATGGCGTTTGTTCAAACCGCCGGATTTAATCCCTATTATTCGGATACAAAAGTCCTTAAAGAGCTGATTACAGAAAATGTTTTAAAAAAAATGACAGCAGAATCGATTCATTCTCTTTTTTATTATGGGAGTGGATGCAGCACTGATTCCAAAAAGGAGCATGTTTCTCTGGTACTTAAAAAATATTTCCCCACAGCTGCCGTTGAAGTCAATCACGACCTGCTGGGCTCTGCCCGCTCAATCCTTGGCCACCAGCCCGGAATTGCCTGTATTCTCGGAACTGGCTCAAATTCATGTAAATACGATGGAGAGCGGATTACGGAAAATGTACCCTCTGTGGGCTACTTTTTTGGCGACGAAGGCAGTGGTACCGATTTTGGAAAGCGATTAATCAACCATTATCTTCGAAAAAATCTACCCCCTGAAATTCAGTTGGCGCTGGAGAATGAAACCTCCCTGACTTTTGAAAAAGCAATGGATTCGATTTATAATCAACCAATGCCTAATCGTTTTTTTAGCTCCTTCAGCCCGTTTATCCTAAAAAATATCAATCATCTTTTCATTACGGATCAGGTGATGCAGAGTTTTCGCGATTTTTTTACTTATCAGGTCTGTAACTATTCCGGATATGACGTTCTGCCGCTCTGTTTTGTCGGATCTGTGGCATTCCATTTCCGCGATCTGCTCGAAAAAGTAGCGGCTGAGTTTAATCTGACGATCAGAAAAGTGATTCCTAACCCTGTGGAGGGCTTAATTGTTTTTCACCAAGAGCCGGAAGAAGAGAATACCGCCGAATAGGGCTTCTTTTGGAGCAGATGGTTATAAATGGAAAAGTTCTCTTCGTTGAAACAGCAAAAGATTACGGTCATATCCGCATTGTATTCCAATAAAAAGGAATACGTGCTGTTGATAGCAATCTCTGCAGCATGGGTCAGTGGGTAATGGTATACCCCTGTACTTATATTTGGAAATGCCACTGTTTTGCAATGGTGTTGGCCAGCAAGCTTCAGGCTGTTGCGGTAGGCATTGGTGAGAAGTTCTTTTTCTTGGTGCTTTCCGCCATACCAAACGGGCCCTACGGTATGGATCACATAACGGGCTTTCAGGTTATGTCCGCCTGTGATTTTTGCCTCCCCGGTATCACAACCTCCCAGTTTTCTGCATTCTTCCAGTAAACCCCTTCCGGCACTCCGGTGAATAGCTCCGTCAACTCCTCCGCCTCCCAAAAGGCTTTTATTTGCCGCGTTTACAATGGCGTCCACGTCAAGTTGGGTGATGTCGCCCCGGATGAGTGCAATCTGTTTCATTTTACTGGACTTTGAATAAAATTTTCGGAAGTAAAAATTGAATCCGATCCACTTTTCTTTTTTTCGCACGCCTCAAGTAAGCCTTTTAGGTGTCGAATCTCTCTGTTTTTTCGATATGCAGCGGGTAACGATACCATTATTCCCAGTACGACGCCTATAAAAATCATAAGAATAATCACCAGAGCAAGTGGAATTTCAACACTTGCAAATAACAGGCTAATGGTTACCCTTTCGTTATTGATGAGGGTAAAAATTACAAGGAAAATGGCGAGAATTAACCCTGTGATTAACAATCTTCTGATTGGTAGTTTTTTATTCATGTAGTAAAAATACAATTTCTACAAGAAATAGTATATTTGTGATGCAAGATTTTTCTAAAAATGAAATCGATGTGTGACTATAAACAAATACCCTTAAAAACGGGAAACATGAATTTTCAAAGAATCTTTTAAAATAATTGGTAAAAATGAAATATTCACTTCCCCTTATCGTAGTTTTTGTTTTATTGATTCAGCTTTTCCCGGGTTTTGTTGGGCAAAAGGTCTTTGCTCAGGATTTTATACTGCACAGCCATTCGTTTGAATTTATCGATTTTTCGTTACAAACCCGACAGCCTGACCGGGTTATGGTGTATCCTGAATCCATCGCTTTTGAACGGTTGTCACTGGAAGGATATACCACTACTATGATTCCGGGTGCACCGGCATTGCCTGTTTTTAGCCGACTTTTTGAAATTCCCGTGGAAGCCGTCCCTGGAATTACAGTTACTTTTCGCGATTCAGCGCTTATTCACCTTAAGGCTCCGGTGTTCCCTTTTCAACCTTCCTTGTCAAAATCTGACGATCCGGAGGAGGTTCCTTTTGCGTACAATCCAGTTTTTTATACCCGCGAAGGTTTCCTCCAACCGGAAGTGGTGAAATTTGAAATTTCCGGTATTCAACGCGATACCCGTATTATGCGCCTCGCGGTTTGCCCTTTTCGGTATCTTCCTGAAAATCAGCTATTGGTTGTTTATTCTAACCTTCAGGTACAGGTGACCTTTGAAAAGGGAAACCTGGAAAAAACCCGGCAGTTGAAACAGAAATTTTTTGCCGGTACTCCCAATACTTTTCTCCAAATGCCATTGGATCAGATCCCCTCTCAAAATCCCGTGACGTATGTTATTGTGACTGACCGGATGTTCGAGGCGCAGTTACAGCCCTTCATTGCATGGAAAGAGCAAAAGGGCTTTCGCATTGTGGTGGGATATACCGATGAAACCGGATTTGCCAATACATCTATAAAGGCTTGGTTGTCTGGCTTGTATAATAATCCTGCACCGGGTTATTCCCCGCCACTCTTTTTGCTGCTGGTGGGCGATGTGGCTCAGATTCCGGCATGGAGTGGAATAACAGGTTCGCATAAAACCGATTTCTATTATACTGAATTTACCGGGGATATGCTTCCTGATCTTTATTGTGGGCGTTTTTCTGCCAATTCGCCGGAACAACTGCAACCGCAGATTGATAAAACGCTCGATTACGAACAGTATAATTTTCCCAATCCTGCTTTTCTTGATGAGGTGGTATTGGTTTCAGGCGCCGATATTTCCCATTCTCAGACTTACGGCAATGGGCAAATTGGTTATGGAATAAACTATTATTTTAATGCAGCTAATGGTTTGTTGAGCCATACGTACCTTCAACCTGAACCATCAGGGGCTAATTATTCGGCGAATATCCGGCAAAATGTGAGCGATGGTGTCGCCTATGCCAACTATACGGCCCATTGTGGGGTTACCGGATGGTCAAATCCTTCCTTCCTTTCTTCTCACGTTGATGCACTGCAAAATGCCGGTCAATATGCCCTTATGGTCGGAAATTGCTGTCAGAGTGCTACTTTTGCCTCCAATTGTTTTGGCGAAACGCTGCTTCGGGCTCCGGAAAAAGGTGCGATTGGATATATTGGCGGGACAAATTATACCTATTGGGATGAAGACTTTTGGTGGGGCGTTGGTGTAGAGCCAATCTCAGCCAATCCGCTCTACCATGTTGAAAATCTTGGGGCTTACGACCGGCGTTTTCATACTATGCCGGATATAGCCCGTACCGAGTGGTATGTTACACAGGGAGAAATGACTACTGCCGGGAATCTTGCGGTGCTACAGTCGGGAAGTGCCAAAACTCTTTATTACTGGGAAATTTATACCCTGTTGGGGGATCCCTCTCTTTCCGTGTGGTTTGCTCAACCCTCTCCTTTGCCAGTTACCTACAGTGCAGTAACGGCTGGTGTTGATCAGCTACAGATTACTACCGAATCTGATGCACTGGTGGCACTTCAGCAGAATGGAATCCATCGGGGTTCGGCCTACATGGGTGCCGATGGTCAGCATATTTTTCCTTTAGCGGCTCTTGCTGCCGGAGATACGCTGATGATTACCGCCACTCATCCTGCCTTTCAACCCTGTGTCGACACCCTGGTGGTAGAAAATGATCTCCTCCAACAAACAGTTTACCTGCTGGAGGGATGGAATGGAATTTCTGCTTTTCTTGCCCTGTCGGATAGTGTAACTTCTTCTTTATTAGGCCCTTTGGGCGATACTTTGACGATTTTAAAAGATCTGGAGCATGTATTTTGGCCACCGTATGCCAATACAATTCCTTATTGGCAAAGCAATGCAGGATACCTGATTAAGGTAAAGGAAAATTGTCAGGTGCGTTTTTCTGGCGAAGCAGCGGGGCCCCAAACAATTGTTCTCACTGAGGGATGGAATCTAATTGCTGTTCCTTCGGCTGTTCCGGTAAATGTGGAGCAGCTTTTTGCTGCGGTAGTCGACCGGCTGATCATCTGTAAAAGTATAAATGGCTCTGGTGTTTACTGGCCGGATGTTAATGTGAATTCTCTGGGTAGCCTTCTCCCCGGAAAAGCTTATATGATTAAGGTTTCGGAAACTTGTACAATCTGTTTTAATGAATAATAATTTCTGGCTTATACTTTACGCTTATGAAAAAAATTTTACTTTTTACCTCTTTGGTTCTACTCGCTGCCCTAACGTTCGGTCAGCACCGGGAATGGTCTATCGTATCCAGTTACACGATACCCGGAAAGGCCAGTGGCCTCGCCGCTGATGGACAGTATATCTATTTTGGTATTTATGGCTCCGGTGGCGACCATTTTTATCGTTTTGATCCGGTAACGGAACAATATGAAATCCAGTTTGTAAATCCGGATATTGAGGATTGTTATGGGTTGACTTACGATGGACAGGCCCTGTGGTTTGTCGATCAGCCCTCCGGAAGCTCCAATCCGGCACTGGCCTCAAAAATTGATTTATCTGGAACGATTCTCGAAACATTGGCCTTGCCTGACCATTATATGTCGGGAATTGCCTACACTACCGATGGATTTTGGGTGGGTACCTATTACCCTGACCCGGGTACCATTTATAAAGTGAATGCCCAGGGCGAAATTTTATCTCAGTTTGTAGCTCCGGCTGCCCAGCCTTGGGATATTTGTGTACAGGATGAATTTTTATGGGTTGTGGATTATAACGAGAATTTTATCTTTAAACTGGATCAGAGTGGTAATGTTGTGGATGGCTATGATTGCGAGGATATCAAACCCTCCGGTATTGTTTACGACGGACAGTATTTGTGGTATGTCGATGGGCAACTCTCCAGCGAGAGTACTTTATATAAAATTGATCTTGGTGGTTCTGGTACCCCGCTGATTCAGGTTCACCCCACACTTTATGATTATGGGAATGTGACTATTGGAGAATCGGCTACGCTTACTGTTCATGTGACGAATATGGGAACGGACGATTTGATCATTAGTGGTTTGGATATTCCTGCATGGGCTCCTCTGTCTACTAATGCTTCTTTCCCTGTCACCCTTCCTCCTAATGAATCAACAACTATTGCTGTTGTTTATTCTCCCTTATACTATGGCGAATTACATACCTTTATTCATCTTTTATCTAATGATCCGATACAGCCTGAAACCGCAATTGAACTTCTTGGCTTTGGTGTGGAAGACGGGCCTTCTGTACATTTTTCCTCGCCTTCGCATAACTATGGCCCGGTAAGGCTGAATGCCTACACGCGCTGGTACCTGACCATTGAGAATCGGGGGGATGAATTGTTAATGATTGATGCTGTTGAAAGTAACGATACCCATTTTATTGTGGATGAATCCCTTAGTTTTCCCATAATTATTCCTTCACGCAACGTTTACCAGGTCGGAATTTGGTTTCATCCGCTGCTTTCTGATGATTACAACGCTGAAATCTCGGTGTTGTGCAACGACCCCCTTCACCCGACACGGATTGCTGAGGTTGAAGGAAGTGGCCTTTTTACTGTTTACCCTATGGGAGATAAAATATGGGAATATACCATCGAGAACGGTTATGACAATAGCCCAAAAGCAATTGAAACCATTGCCGATGTTACCGGCGATGGGATTCATGATGTCATTGTATGTTCAGAAGATGATTACATCCGGTGTTTTAATGGTAACTCGGGGCCCGTGGCTGATGTAATGTGGGAAAAACCAGTGCAAGGTGGAAATGTTTACCATCAATCGGCTATTCAGGTTGTGGATGATATCAACGGTGACGGATGCCAGGAGGTAGTGATTGGAACCGCATGGGGCAATCAGAAAGTAATTGCTAAAAGTGGTAAAACAGGAGTTACGGAATGGGAATTTGATACGCAAACTTTTGGTGACGGAGGTTGGGTGTATATGATCGATGTTAGTCAGGATTATAATAACGACGGAGCGCTGGATGTACTGGCTGCCAGTGGAAACAATCAGGATAATACGGGGGCTAAACGTGTTTTTTGTCTTGATATTTTTACCGGTGATTTGATTTGGCAAAGTTACCTGGGTGGGGCTGTGTTTTCGGTAATTGGTGTGGACGATATAACCGGCGATGATATCCCGGATGCCATAGCTGGTGCTTCAGATCCCGGCGAAACACAGGGGTTTGTTTATGGAATTAATGGTGCCAATGGAGCGCAATTATGGAATTATGAAACCAACGGATCGAGTGTTTGGGCGCTGCTGCAGCTGGATGATATTAACGGCGACGGCGTGCGTGAGGTTGTGGCTGGTGATTTTTCCGGCTCGTACTACCTTATCGATCCGGTGAATGGAGCGGTATTGCATCCGGGTAGTGTTTCAGGTACGATTCTTCTTCGTTTTGAAGCATTGGATGATGTAGATGCCGATGGGTATACCGATTTTATTATTGCACATAGTGGTACAAATGCTATGGCTGTGAGTGGCTTTACCGGTGAGATGATCTGGACGCTTTCCCTAACCGATAAATGCTGGAATGTGGCTCCTGTCCCTGATATCAGTGGCGATCAAATCTCCGATGTTATCGTAGGAACTCTTTTTCAGGATAACCAAATCTATTTTCTTGATGGCGTTGATGGGACGGAAATGATGTCTGTACCTTTAACCTCTCCAGTGGATGCACTTTGGATAACCGCCGATGTGGTGGGTGACAATTCGTGGGAAGTAATTGCCGGTGGACGTAATGGCGAACTTGTGTGCCTTTCCGGAGGACAAACAGCGGGAATCGGGTTTAACAGCCCTGCCTTACCTGCGCTGGAGCTGGCTTTAACTCCTAATCCTGTACCGCACCAGGCATGGATCGAATTCTCCTTGCACACTGCTGACAGGGTGCATATTTCCGCCTCAGGCGCTGATGGGAGGATCTATCCTTTGGTTTCCGGGCTCATGCTTCCGCCGGGGAAACAGCGAATTCACTGGGATGGCTGTGATGTCTCCGGGGTATCCCTGCCTGAAGGAATCTACTTGATTACAGTGCACACTACTTATAATCAGCAAACTGTAAAAGTTGTGAAATATTAATCCTTGCAAACCGTAAATATTTAAGGCATTTTCCTATTTTTACAACACGAAAAACCCTTTCATTCTATGACCGATTTAACTACCCGTTATTTGGGACTTACTTTAAAAAGTCCGATCATTGCAGGAAGCAGTG
>RZYD01000479.1 GCA_009930445.1 Bacteroidia bacterium
TAATCCATACGCAATCAGGTCAGCATTAATAAAATTTATCGTTGCTGCTTCCTGCGGAAGAAACTCCTGTGCAAATGTGGTCTTTCCAGCACCATTGGGCCCTGCAATTATAATGATTTGTTTCATGTGCGTGAATATACAAAATGCGCCTTGTCATGTCGACAATAAGGTTTTTGCAATAGCCATTTGAACGTCATCAATCAGCATCGTGAGCTTGTCGAGCGTACGCTGCATTGACTTTGTTAGATGTTCCTCCATGAAAATATACCCTTTCGTATTCAGCACTTACTAGATCTTCACAAAGGTCTCTATTGAACAATTCAATACTCGATACTGTCAGACCCGCTATAATCGTTGCTATCTCGAGTGATTTCCTAATGGGAAATCCTTTACTATAGCCATATAGCAATCCAGAAAAGAAACTGTCGCCAGCACCATTTGAATCCACAAGTTGATAGTCTTTGATCGCCGGTGTCGTAATGTGTTCGCCAGAGTCCGTCACCGCTACAGATCCCTCTGCGCCATTGGTAATAACAACAAGCGTCTTGCCTTTCTTCATGAACTGTTCAAGAACGGCTTCTTGGTCGTTGATATAGATACCGCTCATGGTAATATGGGTCGCAGCTTCCGCAAAATCATCAAAGTACGGATTACCGACTTCAAAGTCACCCAGGTCACACCAAATGTTTCTATGATACTTCTTTATCATTGGTATCACATGTCTGCAGTAGTTATTGACATTCAGTGCAATGTAGTCTGATTCTGCGATAATTGGTTCAAGCCTAGAAAGGTCTATTTCTGGGCTTAAAGTTGGCGTTATTATATTTACTGAGCTTCGCCTTCCATCTACAGTCATAATATTCACATGTGTGTTTGTTCCCGCTGGATCAATATCGTAGATCAATCTAATACCCTCATAGTCTAGCTTCTCCATGATCCGTCGCCCGGGCTGATCACTCCCCAAAACAGTGTGTAAAAATGTGTCAAAGCCGAGTTTCTTGAGGTTAAAGGCTTTTCCCGGCCCCATACATCCAACAGTGAGATTGGCTGAGAAATTGCTATCGATCTGGATGTGAGCTTCGGGAACTGGATATGTGTATACCATTGTCGATATACACGAATTTGCCAAAACCAACACCTTATCTGCCATAACCATTTCCCGTTCTCTGAATAAAGCTAACGCTGCTTTTCAGCGGCGCGGCTTTTTGCGTCCGCTGCAAAAGTATTGTTATGTGCATTACTGATACTTTTCACCGACGACTAAAAAATGCTTTGGTAATTCATTAAAAAAGTCTACATTTTTAAATCCAGAATTCACCAATTGTTTCTTGACTTGCTCAGGTAAACATCTGATTTGCGTTGGAGGTCCTTCAGCCATTTTTTTCTTTTTCCAATCAACAATAAAAATATTCCCCCCAGGTTTCAAGATTCTATTCGATTCTTCAACCGTCATAGATGGATTATCTAATTCATGATGCAGGTTTATCATAAACACCAAATCTGCGATTCCATCATCAAGAGGTATAGAATCTTCTTCAGTTTTCACAGGAACAATATTGGGATGCTTTAGAACAACATTTTCCTTTATCCAGTTGATCATTACTTCGGATGAATCACAGGCATAGATTGTCGAAAGTTTGGATTTTTGGAGAAAAGCAACACTGAAAAATGCTGTCCCAGCACCTATATCGACAAATACGCCCGGTTTTTCTATATTCAATTTTTCCCAAACATAATCGGGAGGAATATCCAACAATCTTTGTGGATTATTCAATTTCTGCAATTTTTTGGGATCAAATTTTTTTTCGTTCATATGAAAACCTTAAATTTTTAAACGTTATTCTTCACTTTAATTACCATAGACAAAAAACCTTTTTGTCACCTTTCATGGTTGCTCTTAGTTTCTCCATGTGCCTTAATGTGGCAATTTCCCGCTGTAAGTCATTCAACTTTAAACCAAGTTTTTTTGCCAAAAGTTCCTGCTCAATACCATCTGTTTCTTGCCTCTTCTCGGAATTGCGTACTGATGGGCAAAAATCCGTTGGGAAAATAGTCATTTTTCTTTCGAAGAAAGAACATCTTCATTGCGCCTGATGGTG
>RZYD01000480.1 GCA_009930445.1 Bacteroidia bacterium
AGTTCCTCCTTTGTTTTATCAGCCAAAACAAGCTACCTCAACCAATCGGCACAAACCCTCTATACCTATATTCCCGATGGGTTACCTTATACCTATCGTGATTTATACGGAAAAGTGAGCCTTAACGCTGCCAATGGCAGTAAATTAAACCTGTTTGGGTTTAATTTCAACGATGCGGTAAATGGCTATAAAGGACTGGCCGATTATAGCTGGGGAAGTTTCGGCGGAGGCTCGAACTTCGTGGTAATTCCGGGCAATACACCAACCCTGCTGGAAGGAAATTTTGCCTATTCACGCTACGATATTTCCATGCAGGAAGGAGAGCTCAAGCCACGAACCAGTGCAATCGACGGGTTTAACCTGGGAATGACATTTACCTACTTCATCGGTAAAGATGAAATCAAATACGGAGTTGAAATGCTCGGGTTCAATACTAATTTCAGGTTTTACAATGGGCTTGGGCTCAAGATTGAACAAGACGAACATACAACAGAACTAGGACTATTTATTAAGTATAAAGGGATGTACAAAAACTGGATCATTGAACCCAGTTTCCGATTACAGTATTATGCCAGTCTGGGAAACACCTCACCTGAACCCCGGCTTGCAGTGAAATATAATGCCACCGACCGGCTTCGGTTTAAACTGGCCTCAGGGATTTATTCCCAAAACTTTATCAGTGCCACTTCTGACCGCGATGTGGTTAATCTGTTCTACGGCTTCCTTTCAGGCCCGGATAACCTGCCGGAAACCTTTCTCGGAGAAGACTTAACCCACAAGCTACAAAAGGCCAACCACCTGATTATCGGCATGGAATACGATCTTACGTATACCCTTACACTCAATGTGGAAGGCTATTATAAGGATTTTACTCAGCTCACCAACCTGAACCGGAACAAAGTGTACGATGACATTCAGCAAAATTACGATAAGCCCGACTATCTGAAAAAAGACTTTATCATTGAGAAAGGTGATGCCTACGGAGTTGACTTTACGCTGAAATACGACTACAAAAGAATTTATTTATGGATGGTGTATTCACATGGATATGTAACACGTACCGACGAAATACTGAAATACTATCCCCATTACGACCGCAGGCACAATGTCAACCTGCTTGGCACCTATACAACAGGACAGGATCTCAGTTGGGAATTTTCGGCTCGTTGGAATTTCGGTTCTGGATTTCCCTTTACGCTGACACAGGGCTTCTACGAACAAATTCTTTTTACCAACGGCATCTTTGAAAATTACCTCACTACCAATGGCGATCTGGCGGTTATTTATGCGGATTTAAACACCGGCCGGCTGCCTTATTACCACCGCTTCGATGTTACTATTAAAAAAAGCTGGGAAATTGGCCGAACCACAAAAATTGAAGCTACGGCAGGGGTAACGAACGTGTATAACCGGGAGAACATCTTTTACATTGACCGGATCACCAACGACCGGATCAATCAGTTACCTATTCTGCCCAGTGCAGGAATAAACATTGCCTTTTAGCGCCCGGCAACTACTCCTTATTTCTGGAATCGATCACAATCGTCACAGGTCCGTCATTAACCAGCGAAACCTCCATCATGGCGCCAAACATTCCGGTTTTCACCGGCCGATGGCTATCGGATTCAAGCTGCTTCACAAAGGATTCGTATAACGGCACTGCCAGGTCGGGAGGTGCCGCCCGAATGTACGAAGGGCGATTTCCTTTTTTTGTAGCGGCATGCAGGGTAAACTGACTCACCACCAATATTTCGCCATTTATCTCCTGCACGGAGCAATTCATAATGCCATGCCTGTCGTCAAAAATCCGAAGGCGGGAAATTTTACTGCTCATCCAGCAAATATCCGCATGGTTATCCTGTGATTCAAACCCAGCCAACACCAGCAGCCCCGGCCCTATCTTACCGACTACCTGGCGATTCACTTCAACAGAAGCTTTCCTGACTCGTTGTATAACTACCCGCATAAGTGCTAATATTCAATATCGTTCCAATAATCATCCTCCAAAATACTCAGGTAATTCGAATACCTTGAGCGGGCGATTTGATTTTTTGCAACGGCCATTTTAACTGCACATCCAGGTTCATTGACATG
>RZYD01000481.1 GCA_009930445.1 Bacteroidia bacterium
AGTAACCCCGTTGATGATTATACCTGTATTGAAGTGATGTCGGCAAAAGAATTAATGAAAGTAATTGCCAATATTCCACACCCTTACCGCGCCGTATTTAACCTGAATGCCATTCTCGGATATACCCATAAGGAGATTGGTATTATGTTGAATATCAGTACAAATACCAGCAAATCGAGGCTCAGCAGGGCACGAAATATTATCCAGAGGAAATATTTTAATCTCTATTCCATCGCGGATACATCCACAACCTGTGAATTAGCCAGCGCATAAGTTTTTATTTCTATTCAGGCAACGTTCACACTGGAATTTGGTCTAAGAAAGTATTACAATATATACGTATTTATGCGACAGGATTTGTCACAATTTTGACCAAACTATCCCATCATGAAAAAAATTTTACTGCTGGCTATCACAGCATTTTTCCTTGTTTCGAATGCCTTTGCGGAGAAACAGATTCACAAATACCAATTCGGACAACCCACGATCATACAAAAAGGCAACTACCAAGAAATTGTGTATGATAACTGCCAGAACCTTGGAGAAGAGGGAAATCCCTTAATACCGATGTTCAACGCGAACCTGCTGGTACCGCAGGGAGAAATTATCGTGGCTGTGAACATTCTGGAAATGGTGTTTTATCCGGAAACCCACTCGTTAACCCTGCTGCCAGCTTCAAAACCCTTTCCCATTTCAAAACCAGCAAAAAACTATACGGTAGAGCCTAACCGTGCCATTTATCTGTCCGATGCAGCCTATCCGGCCAAACAGATCGACCATGTTACTACGGGATTCTTATCGGGGCATGGAATCGGATCGTTTACAATTTGTCCGGTGAGCTGGATCCCCGCTGAAAAAACCACCACATTTTTAAAAAGCATTACTGTGGAGGTGATCACAGAACAAGATAAAGATGCCGCGAAAGCAACCACGCTGTTAAAAACCAACCGTACCATCCGGCAACGCATTCAAAACATCGTCGATAACTCAGAGGCGCTGGAACAATACCACTACCCGGCATCAAAAGAGGAGAACGAAACTGACCTGCTGATTATCACCAATGAAGCCCTACAACCCGGATTTGAAGAATTCATACAGTTTAAAACATCACTGGGTTATTACACAGAGATTATCACCGTTGAAACCCTATATGCCACCTGGCCAGGAGCCGACAACCAGGAAAAAATCCGTAACTGCATCATTGATTATTATACGCTCTACAACACCAAATTCGTAATTCTGGGTGGCGACAGTGATCCGGCCAACAGCGCCGATTACATTCTTCCCCACCGGGGTTTCTTCTCCCAGGACGAGCTTGATATTCCTTCCGATATGTACTACAGCTGCCTCGACGGCACCTGGAATGACGATGAAGACAACAAATGGGGAGAAAGTGGCGAGACCGACCTTTTCGCTGAAGTCCTGATTGGCCGGTTTTGCGTGGATAACCTCAATGAAATTTATAATTTAACCCAAAAAAATATCCTCTATCAAACACAACCCGTAGTTGAAGACATTGAAAAAGCACTGATGTTAGGAGAACAATTGGATGATAATCCGACCTACGGAGGCAATTACAAAGATGAAATTGTTACCGGGTCATCCAACAATGGATATACCACACAGGGTATTGCAGAAAATATTACCATAAATACCCTTTATGACCGGGATATGTCATGGGAAAAGACCGCTATTTTTAATCAGTTTAATACGGTCGGGATCAATTTAATGAACCACCTGGGGCATTCCAATACCAATTACAATATGAAAATGTACTGTAGTGATGTTACACTTCAAAACTTCACTAACGACGGCATTACACGGGGCTTTGTGATTGGGTACAGCCAGGGCTGCTACAATGGTTCGTTCGACAACCGGGGTACTTCACCGGGGTCGTACGATAGCCAGGATTCTTTTGCAGAATATATTACCAACCTGGCCCGGGCCGAAGTAGCCTGTATCTCGAATTCGCGCTACGGATGGTATATGCCCAGCAGCACGAACAGTTCAAGCCAGATGTATGACCGGGAATTTTTTGATGCCCTGTTTGGCGAGAACATCAGCATGATAGGAGCCATGAATGCAGACTCAA
>RZYD01000482.1 GCA_009930445.1 Bacteroidia bacterium
GTTGGGAAAAAGAAGTAAAAGCCAGAGCATAAAAAGGCAGAGCCGGAACAAAATAATAATCATGTTGCTTCAAACTTACCATCAGCGGAAGCGTAGCACTAAGGGCGATAAACAGGAAGAACATCCCGTGGCGTAACTCCGTTGTTGCAGGAAGAGCGGTTTTTGAACGGCCGGCCACACAATAAAACGTAACGATAAGCAACAGCGAGGGCAACAATTCCTGCACCAAACGACCCAGGATATAAAAGCGTCCTGTCACCCCGCGGCCGCCGGTTATGCTGAGGAGCAACTGGTTTTCAAACCACTTGCTAAAAAGTATCCGTGCATCGGGAAAAAATAAAAACATTCCACCAACCAGCAGAATAAACACAATAAAAAGCCATCCAGTTTGCACACACATTTGCCGGAAGCTTGTCTCTTTTCGATAAATGATAAAAGAGATAAAAGGCACCGCTAATGGAAAAAGGGTTACTACGCCCTTGGTCAGAAAGGCAAGAAAAATCATGCTTCCGCTTGCGGTTAACCAGATCCATGGGCGTTTTTTTGCCTTAACAAAGAAAAGAACACTGAGCAGGGTAAATAAAGAATACGTATTCTCAATCAGGTTATTACGCATACACCAGGAAAACAACGGTGTAACGGCAAGCAGAAGAAGCGGAAGATACGTTACCGGGGCAAGATGTGGCTTCAGCACTGCGCGTGTAAGACGAATAACCAGCAGGAGGTTAAGCACCGTCACAAGAAAAGAATAACCTTTTTCCACCCAAAGATGATCTCCGAAAGCGCGAAAAAAAAGCGACTGGATTCCAAATGCCAGGGGAGGATGTTCATGAAAAGTACGGTACACTACTTCCGTGTACCGGGGAATCCAGAACGTACCTTCACCGGAGGCCATATTCCGGGCTACTGAAGCATAGATTACCCCATCGAGAAACATACCTTCCCGAAACAATGAGGGGAGTATAAAAAGCGACAAAATAGCCACTGAAGCCAATACCACCCATGGTATTTTACGTATCATCGGATTATGCATTCCGTAAAGGAAATTACTGTAAATAATATATTCTAACGAAAATACATATTTATTAGTTATCTAAGATTTTGATATTGCCTAAAACAACCCTTTCACATTCGGTTTTCCGGCGATAAAATCTTTAAGATAAAAAGGCTCAAAATAGGCTGTATTTTCAGTTTTTCCGTTTTGGCAGCGTGTTGTGGCAAGGGGGATAAGAAATGCTGCGGAGGCATGAAATCCTTTGATAAACAATGCATTCGGGTGGTCAGCATACATAGGTTGACACTTTTCAGATCCATTGCCAAAAAAAACGATGGAATGATGTTGCAACAAAGAGCTAAAGGTATCGGGGGTAATAATTTTTGCATCCACTTCGTACACCTGTTGGTTCTTATTATCGTAGATGCCGCAGTACACTTCCATTCTGCGTGCATCAATCATGGGGCAAAAAAGCCGGTCGGCCGGTGGAGTATCGTGCCGGTAAAAGCTTTCAAGAGCCCCCCATGCCATAGCCTGTAGTGTATCGGGAGCCAGCAGCGGAATATCGAGGGCATAACATAATCCTTTGGCTGCCGAAACGCCGATACGAAGACCGGTATACGAACCAGGACCCCGGCTAACTGCCACTGCATCGAGCTGCTCCGGTGCAATGCCTCCCTGTTTTAGTACTTCATCGATAAAGGAGGTGAGTACCTTCGAGTGGGCATTGGGCGCATCGGATTCCATAAACCCAATGCACTCGCCGTCGACAGCAAGGGCAACAGAACATACCGGGGTAGCGGTTTCCAGTGTAAGGATAATAGCCATTTTGCAAAGATAATTAAATAAAAAAGCTCCGGATTACTCCGGAGCAAAAACCTTTTACTCTTTAAACAGCTCTTCCTTATCGACTTCCATAACGGCAGTGTTATGTTTCAGCGTCCGGCTGATGGCCCGGTAAGGCCCGGTGATTACCTTTTCCCCTTCTTCAAGCCCATCAGTAATTACAATATATTGGTTATCCTGAATGCCTGTTTCCACCGTCCGAAGTATCGCAGTATTATTTTCGATTACGAATACTACGGTAAGTTGGGTCG
>RZYD01000483.1 GCA_009930445.1 Bacteroidia bacterium
GCTGCATGACATCCGGGAATACACGGAAAACAAGCATAAACGTGTTGATGATTACGCCTATGGCCCCGGAGCAGGTATGGTGATGATGGTACAACCCATTGCCGACCTCATTGAAACCCTTAAACGTGAGCGGAAGTATGATGCGGTAATTTACACGACGCCCGACGGGGAAAGATTGGAGCAACCCAGAGTAAATCATTTGAGCACTTATGAAAATCTAATCATTTTGTGTGGTCATTATAAAGGAGTAGACCAGCGAATCCGTGATCATTATATCACCCATGAGATTTCGATTGGGGATTATGTACTTACTGGTGGGGAATTAGCCGCCATGATAATGGTTGACAGTATCGTACGATTAATCCCGGGAGTACTCAGTGATGAAACCTCAGCCTTATCGGATTCTTTTCAAAACGGACTTCTCTCCCCGCCCGTGTATACGCGACCGGCCGATTATAAAGGGATGAAAGTTCCGGAAATATTGCTTAGTGGTGACGACAAAAGGATTGAAGCCTGGCGACTGGAGCAAGCTCTTGAGCGAACAAAATTGCGAAGACCGGAATTACTGGATGAGGATGAATTTACGCAACGGTAATTTGGGTTACTACCTACGAATAATTTTTCTCAGCACAGTTATATTTTCGGCATCCGTAATGGAAACCATAAACACACCTTTGGGGAGATAGGTAACATCGATAGCATTTATTTTTCCATTTCTATCTACCTTACAATAAACTTCACGGCCGGTAAGATCAATGATACGAACCCGGGTTACCGGTGAATAGCTGTTTACCGACAGAATATTCCCGGTTACCGGATTTGGATACAATGCTGGTGTGGTAAGAGGGAAATCCGTAATACCCAAGGGATCTTTGCATTCAATTTCTGCAATCCATCCGGCTTTATTCACGCTATAATCAGAATGAAACTGAAAAGTCAGAGCGCCACTTACATTATCAGCAGTAATAACACCGGGGGAAGAGTTTCCGCAGAAGGTATTAATCAGCGGAGCGCTCGTGTTATCCCCATTATAAATCCGCAGGTAATCGTATTCACAATTCGCATCCTCTTCGACATCAAAAGATAAAAAGGAACACTGTATTACAAAATTCTCTTCACCCGGATAGAAGATCATAGTTAAATCTTCATTATCGGAATAATTACTATTACTTCCACCACTGTCGTAAAATATCCCACCACAGGTTGTAATCGTTTGTGTAGCCATCAGGTATTCAAGCGATACGCTAATATAATTTTCGCGGGTTATTGAATGTGTATTATTATCTGTATCATACACCGTTAATGACACATCAAAAGTACCAGCCTCAGAGTAGGTAATCAAAGGATTTTGTTCACCGGAAGTTTCGGGTGTTCCTCCCTCGAAAGTCCATTCCCAGCTTACAGGCCCGCCGAACGAAAGGTCGGAGAACTGCACCTGCGTATTAACGGGGATAAGGGTTTTATCGGCGGTAAAGTCGGCCGTAAGAGTACCAGGATCTAATTGTGCATTAACGGTCACGGTTGAATAATCTACAGCTTCGACATCGTAAATAGTCAGCGGCATATAACCCGCAGCCTGGAAGGTAAAATCGTAGGTACCGGCTTTTATGGGCCGGTGGTAATCACCGGTAGTTTCGGTTGAAAAGACATGCGATTCAAGCAGGTCATGGTTTTCGATAACCACAGAGGCGTTCAGTGGCAACGAGGTATTCATATCGGTAATCTGGCCATGTACCCCATAAAGCGCCTGTTGCATAAAATTCAACAAAGAACATCGATTGTATTCCCAGTATTGGGTAAGCTGACTCGCGGGAACAAGTTTAGTATTGGAGATTTCGATGGTAGCTTCACGGCAGTGATGAAAATAGTTCATATAGTCCTGGCGGCAACCATTGGTGGTATACCAGGCATAACCATTCGTAATTCCATCATTAAAGCCCGACATATAACCCGTTGGGGAATAAGTTTGACAGCTGTCGGCGTATTCGTGGGAAACAAATTGCCACCACAGATCATCGGCATGCAGGTCGGGCCAGGTATCGAAGGGATAATTTACAACTTCAGCGCCACCATGGAAGTTGGCCGCCATG